>JAJQBF010000101.1 GCA_021203425.1 Clostridiales bacterium
TTATTAATTATATTTGTCAAATATGCCGATTTTCCTTTTTTTATTAATTATTTTTGTTAAATTTTTTATATACACATTAAAACGGTGCAAAACCCAAAGGGATTTTACACCGCAGTTTGTTTTAAAATAAAGGATTTACACCGTCATATCTTCCCTCGAAAAATCTGTATGCTCCGGCGGTATTTCTGTAAAAAGACCGCCTTGAAAGAAACAGCTCCGTAAGAAGAAGACTTTCTATAGCCGCTTTTAAAAAGCTCCCCTCTTGTACTGCCTGCCGTCAGTTCGTTGTCATCGTTTAAAATTTCGTCTATATCGTCTGACATCTGTACGGCTTTTTCATATGCCTTGTCTGTCATTTGACCGAGGCTTTCCCTCGATATTTCAAAATCCCTTATTGTTTCTCTCTGTTCGTCTTTTCTCGAAGGCAAGCCGTAGTCATAAATTGTACTTCCGGGATATTCCATATCGTTTATAACCTCAATTATTACAGGATATAAAAATGAGTTGATTTTTTTTCCGTAAAGCTTATGCATAAGTTTTACTTCCCGACTGTAAACTCCGTCATAGCTTACGGAGTCAAGGCGGTTTCTTTCCCTCTCAGCCGGCATTTCTCCGCCGCTTGGTACATAGCCCCCTTTGCCGTTTGAAACAGGGCTTTCCGCTCCTTCGCTGAATTCGGTATAGTTGTTAAAGCCCCTTATAAGGTCGTTTCCGGTCTTTAAATCTCCGTCATATGACGAAGTTTTGATTCCGTCCCTGTTTTCGGGATATATTTCACCGTTTCCGAACAAACTTTCAATCTCAGGGCTTACGTAATTTCCTCGCTTTGCCGCTCTGTAATACAAAAAATCACTCCAAAAGCTTTTGTTTAAATATATGCTGTAAAAAGCTTTTTGTTGTCACGAGCTTTTGTTATCACAAGCTTTTGTTGTCACAAAAGCCGGCTCAATCTTTTTTGGAATTATAATATGCTTCAAGCCTGTAAATAGGCATACCCTGTTCGGAAAATTTCTTTTCATATTCCGTCATAACATTTCCCTCAAAGGCGCTGTTATATAAATCAAGGCTTATATTTTTGAGTACCCAGCCCTTTTCCGAAAACGACTGTATTGAATATTCAAAAAATTCCCTGTTGTCGGTTTTCAAAAATACTTCGCCGGATTCTCCGAAAGCCTTTTCATATCTTTCAAGAAATCTCTCGTTTGTAAGTCTTTTCTTAATCCACTTTTTTCTGTTTGGCCAAGGGTCGGAAAAATTTAAATAAATACGCTTTATTTCTCCCGGTTCAAAAACATTTTCAAGCTCCTCGGCGTCCTTCGACATAATATAAACATTGTTTCCTGCGTCGATAAGCTTACACTTTCTCAGCGCTCTTGAAACAACCATAGTAAATTTCTCGATTCCCACATAGTTTATATCCGGATTAAGCTTTGACATTTCGGAAATAAATTTACCCTTTCCGCAGCCTATTTCAATATGGATAGGGTTATCGTTTCCGAATTTTTCTTTCCATCTTCCCTTAAAGGTTTCAGGCTCATTTATAAGATATTTGCTTGTTTCAAGCTCTTCTTCCGTCCAGTTTTTCTTTCGGATTCTCATTTAGTTTTGTCTCCTTTGCTATCCTCATAATTCTGTAACCGAAATTTTTGCCGGTTTCTTTGAATTCACCGAACCCCAAAAGTTCAGCCTCTTTAAGCTCCCTGTTTGTATCGGGTAAACAAAATAAAAGCCCGCCGTCTTCCCTTCCCAAAAGAAGATGGTTATATTTACGGCAGGCAACCCTTACTGTCGGGTTGTTGGTATATTTATACATATAATCATCAATAAGACACAAATCATTTAAGCCTATTTTTCTGAAATCACCGTCAAGATCCTCAAAATCATATTCAGGACGTTCTCTGAAAATAAATTCTACATCAAAGGAACAGCTTTTGTTCAGCCGTTCATCTTCACTGTCAATTTTCTCCATATAGGCATACCGCCGAAATTCGTCAAGATCCTTTTGAAAATGATTTACAACTTCCGTAAATTTTTTTACCCTTTCGTCAAGCTCTTTACTTTCATTTCCGCTGTGCCGTGTTTCGGCAGGCTTTTCTGATATTTCCTTTTCTGCCTTAGGTTTTTCGGCTTTTATTTCTTCTTTTTCGGAATTATCGCATACAACATTTTCTTTGCATACATTTTTTTGTCCCGGTAAAAGATAAAAGCCCCTCTCTGTTCCACTTAACAGGCTTTCCGCAGAAGGCTGAAAGAATGAGTTTTCCCTTATCGTCAGCAAGCGCAATAACTCTGACATCTTCTATTTTAAGACCGCTTCCTGAAATATTGTCGGGGTTAAACCGCCATTTCAGCGCCGCCGCCCCTCCGGTTATATTAACAAGAACTGCTTTCAGAGGAATAAATTTTTCGCCCCTGCTGCAAACAAAATAAAGATTTCCTGAATTTTCACTGTCTATACCTTTTGCATAAAGCATAATTTCGCCTTTGCCGTTTTTAATTTCTATAACAACTCTGCCGAATATGTTATATTTTTCGGCGGAAGATAAGTCTTCGTCCTGCTTAAGGTTTAAAATCGCCCTGCTGTAATCTCTTGAAAAAATCACATTATCACCTTACGGAGTATTTTACAGATAATATATGCCGAAGGCAAAAAATTTATAACCGACAACGTGGGACTTATGCGTATTTAAGAGAAAAGTTTTTATATATTTCGGCAAAGTCATCTAACTTAAGAGCCTCGCCCCTTATTCTTTCGTCAAAACCGCTGTTTTTAAGTATACCGCAGAATTCTTCTTTTGTAAAGTCAAAATCCGGACTTGACGCCATACAGTTTACAAGGGTTTTTCTTCTCTTTGAAAAAGCTGCCTTTACAAATTTAAAAAATCTCTCACTGTCTTTTACCTCTACAGGCTTTTCCTCATAAGGAGTAAGCCTTATAACGGCAGAATCCACATTGGGACGGGGCATAAAACAGTTTCTGGGCACGTTAGCCGCAAGATAAGCCTTTGCGTAATATCCCGTAACAACACTGAGAGAACCGTAATCCTTGGTTCCCGGCTCAGCCTGCATACGCATAGCAACCTCTTTTTGTATCATAACAACAATCTCGGAAACGGGACAACCCCTTTCCAAAATATTCATAATAATAGGTGTTGTTATATAATAAGGCAAATTGGCAATTATTTTTAGTGGTCTGCCGTATTCCTCCGAAAGGGCTTTTATATCAACCTTTAAAATATCTTCATTTATAAGTCTTATGGTGTCAAAATTGCTTAGGGTTTCTTCTAAAATTGGAATAAGAGTCCTGTCTATTTCAACGGCAATAACTGTTTTTGCCTTCTTTGCTATTGCCTGTGTCAATGTACCAATTCCCGGGCCTATTTCCAAAACAACATCTTCCTCCGAAATATTTCCGGCGTTTATTATTTTTTCCAAAACCCTCTCATCAATCAAAAAATTCTGACTGAAATTCTTTTTAAATAAAAAATCATATCTGTCAATTATAGCCTTTGTCTTTTTGTAAAGCGTTCCTTCTATAAATAAAACCTCCCTTATCTTTCCTTACATAACCTTATCCAAAAATGCTTTTATTCTTTCGTTATTATTGTTGTAAAGCGCCTCCTCCGGTGTACCGTAAGCCACAACAACTCCCTCGTCAAGGAAAATTATTTTGTTTGCGGCCTCAAGAGCAAAACCTATCTCATGAGTAACAATAAGCATTGTCATATCTTCCGAAGAAAGCTGTTTAATTACGTTTAAAACCTCTTTTGTAAGCTCAGGGTCAAGGGCTGAAGTAGGCTCGTCAAAAAGCATAATGTCGGGCTTTCTCATAAGCGCCCTTGCTATGGCAACTCTCTGCTTTTGCCCTCCCGAAAGCTGCGAAGGCATAGCGTCTATTTTGTCGGACAAATCAACCTTTGCCAAAAGTTCCTTTGCAAGCATCTCAAGCTCCCCTTTGGTTCCCTGCTTTGCGCAAAGACAGGCGCACATAAGATTATCCTTTATATTCATATGGGGAAAAAGGTTAAAATGCTGAAAAACCATTCCCATTTTGTCAAGAATTTCTTTCTTCTTTTTCTTAGGCGGATAAACTCCGTCTTTACAGAGAAGTTCGCCCTCAATTTTAATTTCTCCGCCGTCTATTGTTTCAAGCTCGATAAGACTCCTGAGCATTGTACTCTTTCCCGAACCTGACGGACCTAAAATGGCAACAACATCACCCTTTTCAACAGTAAAGCTTATATCCTTCAAAACTTCCAAATCATCAAAGCTTTTTTTGATGTGTTTAACCTCTATCATACTCATAAAAAAACCTCCTTAAAACGCAAACTTCTTTTCAAGATATTTAAAGAAAAGAGTTAAAACATAACTCATTGCCAAATAAAATATTCCGGCAACTATGAATGCCGATATGTTTGTTGTTCTGTTTACAATGGAGTTTGTGACCTTAAGGAGATCGACAAGACCTATTGTCGTTATAAGAGCAGTATCCTTTATAAGTATAATTGCTTCGTTTGAAACAGCCGGAAGGGAAATTCTTATCATTTGAGGAAGAACGATTTTAAAGGTTGTCTGTCTTTCGGAAAGTCCCAAAACCTTTGCGGCTTCGTATTGTCCCTTGTCAACGGATAAAAGTCCTCCTCTGAAAATTTCGGCATAATATGCAGCGTAGTTAAGCACGTAAGCAACAGCGCCGGCTGTAAACCTGTCGGAAATAGTCAAATATTTTCCCACAACAGGCATAAAGGGCAAACCGAAATATATAAAGAAAATTTGAAGAAGAAGAGGTGTTCCTCTCATTATAAGTATGTATAAACCCAAAATGTAGTTTACAATTATATCTTTAGCATAAAGCAAATAATTAACAGGAGATTTTTTCTTTTCAAGTTTTGCCTTCGATTTCTCCTTTCCCGATATGCTTCCCGAATAAAGAAAGGTTATTATAAGCCCAAGAGGAATCGACAGCACAATTACAATAAAAAACAGTTTTACCGTAAGACCGCAGCCGCTTAACATAAGCGGAACCCATTCCGTAAAAATTTCTTTCATACCGCTCCTCCTTACGAATAAAGGGCTTGAGAACCCTCTCTCAAGCCCTGTGAATCATTTAAATATTTGTTATTAGTGAATATAGATGTTTTCTCCAAACCACTTTTCGGAAATTTCAGCAGCTGTGCCGTTTTCACCGATTTCAGTAAGAGCAGCCTCAACCTGATCCATAAGAGCTGTATTGCCGAGCTTAGCAGCAACTACATAAACCTCTGAACCGAAGTCTTCGTCAAGAACTCTGAAGTCAGCCCCTGATGTTTCGATGTAATACATAGCAAGAATTTCATCGGCAACAACAGCGTCGATTCTGCCGCCTACAGAAAGATCTGTAAAGGCAAGGTCGTTTGTGTCATATGTATAAATTTCGCCGATTTCAGAAGACATTTCGTCAGCCTCAACTGCGTCGGCAGCTGTAGAACCGTCCTGTAAGCCTACAACCTTTCCTGCAAGGTCAGCCTTTGTCTGAATGTCAGAGTCTGAAGGAACAATTATAATCTGAGCGTTGTCAAGATAAGGTGAAGAAAGTGTCATACTTTCGTTTCTTTCTTCACTGTAGGAAAAACCGTTCCAAATAAGGTCGATTTTGCCTGTTTCAAGCTCGGTTTCCTTTGTATCCCAGTCGATAGGCTGAAATTCAACTTCACAGCCTATGATTTCGCCTACTGCGTTGGCAAGGTCAATGTCAAAGCCTACAAGCTCATTGTTTTCATCTCTGAAACCCATAGGAGCAAATGTATCATCAAGACCGACAACAATTTTGTCAATAGCCTCAGCCTCTTCGCCGTCGGTTTCCTCAGCGTCAGCCTCAACGTCCTCTTCTGCAGCTGTTTCTGCCTCAGAAGTTTCACTGCTGTCGCTGTTTCCGCCGCAGCCTGCCATAGATAAAACCATAGTGCCTGCAATAACAAAACTTAAAAATTTCTTCATAAATTTATCCTCCGTATAATTTTTGTTTGATTCCTTATCACTTTATCACATTATCACGATAAAATCAAGCCCTTTTGTAAAATTCCTTTAACTTTCGGTATTTCAGACCTAATAACCAGGTTTCCCAAATTTCTCACCTCTATATATTTTCTTATATCTTGCCGGTCAAAAGCAGTAAATTCAAATTACCTGTGCTAATCTTTTGACTTCACTTGATACATTATAAGAGGTTTTTGGTTTTACTCCCACTCGATAGTCGATGGGGGCTTGGTGGTGACGTCGTAGACTATGCGGTTGACGGAGTTGACTTCGTTGACGATGCGGTTGGAGATTTGGGCAAGGGTGTCGTATGGGATACGGGCGAAGTCGGCGGTCATAAAGTCTGTGGTGGTGACGGCACGAAGAGCCAGAGTGTAGTCGTAGGTGCGGAAGTCGCCCATTACGCCTACGGAGCGCATAGAGGTCAGGACGGCGAAATACTGGTTAATTTCGGTATCCAGACCGGCTTTAGCTATTTCTTCACGGAAGATATAGTCGGCATCTTGGAGGATTTTAACTTTTTCCTCGGTTATGTCACCGATTATTCTTATGGCAAGACCGGGACCGGGGAAGGGCTGGCGGTTTACGAGATAATTGGGAAGGTTAAGCTCTCTGCCAAGACGGCGAACCTCATCTTTGAAAAGAAGACGAAGGGGTTCAACTATATCTTTGAAATCCACATAATCGGGCAGACCGCCTACATTATGGTGGGATTTTATTACGGCTGCATCGCCTGAGCCGGATTCGATTACGTCAGGATAGATTGTTCCCTGGGCAAGGAAGTCGACCTTTCCTATTTTTTTAGCCTCTTCTTCGAAAACTCTTATGAATTCTTCGCCTATTATTTTACGCTTTGTTTCGGGGTCGGTTACACCCTTAAGTTTGCCTAAAAAGCGCTCGCCGGCATTTACTCTTATAAAATTAAGCTCTCTGTCAGCGAAAGCAGCCTCCACTTCATCGCCTTCGTTTTTACGCATTAAGCCGTGGTCAACAAAAATACAAGTAAGCTTATTTCCTACGGCTTTGGAAAGAAGGGCTGCAAGGACGGAACTGTCCACACCACCGGAAAGGGCAAGGAGAACCTTTCCTTCTCCCACTTTGGCACGAACGTCATTTACGGCTGTATTTATGTAGTTTTTCATACTCCAGTCGCCGCTTACCTTACAAACATTGTAGAGGAAGTTTTTAAGGATTTGCTGCCCGTACTCCGTATGCTGAACTTCAGGGTGGAACTGTACGGCATAAAGGGCTTTTTCGGGGTTTTCCATAGCTGCAACAGGGCAGGTCTCGGAAAAAGCTGTTATTTTAAAGCCCTCGGGAACCTTTTCGATTCTGTCTGTATGACTCATCCATGTTATACTTTTGGTTGGGATATCCTTAAACATAAGGCTGTCGGCTGAGAAGTTTGTTTCTGTTTTGCCGTATTCACTTTTCTCGGCCGGCTTTACCTCTCCGCCCAAAAGGTGAGCCATAAGCTGACTTCCGTAGCATATACCCAAAACGGGAATACCCATAGAGAATATTTCAGGGGATATTGTGGGAGAGGTTTCAAGGTAAACGCTGTTGGGACCGCCTGTAAAAATTATTCCCACAGGGTTCATTTTCTTTATTTCTTCAATGGGGGTTTTATAGGACTTAACTTCGCAGTAAACATTTAAATCTCTTACTCGTCTTGCGATAAGCTGATTATACTGACCTCCGAAGTCAAGAACCACAACTAATTCGTGTTTCATAAACTGTCCTCCGATTTATTTAATTTAAAAAATTTTGAAGGTACTGTGTACTGTCTCATAGCCTCAAGGAGTTTGTCATTGGGTTCGATAACGATCCTTGACTTTTTGCCCTTATATGAGGCAACAAATACATATGTATTGTCACTCACCGTACCTCCGGAAAAATCCTTGAGCTTATAATTTTTATAAAAATCAAGGTTTGCTCTGTCGGTAAAGTGGGCTATAATTTCAAACTCCTGAATACTGCCTGTGAAGACTCTGCGCCTTCTTGATCTGTTATAAATAACATCAATATCGATTTCACCGTCTACAAAGGTATATTCATATTCTTTGTTGAGGAAAAAATTCATAAGCAAAGCCGCACAGACAACAGTCAAGACTTCCATAAATATTACGGCAATGACGTTTGGCAGATTAAGCCATATGAAAACAAAAATTGCCGTAATTATAAGATAGATATACCTTCTTTTTCTGTCTTCCTTAGTGGGGCTGTGTTTTACAAGCTGTTCTATAATAACATTTTCCACTTGTATCCCTCCTTACTCGGAAACTCTTTCCTCTTCGAAAATTTCCTGTTCCTCCGGTGTAAGCTTATTTTTTGACCTTCCGAAACTGAGCTTATCTAAAATTCCGGGAACCATATCGATAAGCTTGTTTATACTGTTTTCATTCTTTACATTTACAAGCTGAATTCCGTTATTTTTTATAACGATAACAGCCGCCGGGCTTATTTTTGCGCCTAAACCGCCGCCGCAGACTTCTCCTGTCTTTTTGTCATCATTTTTATCAGATGCTCCGGCGCCTACGCCGAAAGAAACGTCAACAAGGGGAATAACGGTTATATCTCCTAAAACTATTGCGTCTCCCACAACGGTTTTTGAAGACACAAAGCCGTCCATTTTTGTGAATAATGCGTCAAGACTTGTGCTTATATTGCTCATATTTTACCTCCTTAAAATAATACATTTCTTACATTTTTGTTAAGAATAAATCTTGCGGCGGGAAAGACAATGTTAAACAGATTCCCCCGACATTTTATGTTGCCCTCGCCTTCGAAGATTTGTTTATTAAAATCAGCCTCTATATTTACTCCTTTTTTCAAGGCTGTACTGCTTGCATACAGCAGCCCCAAAATTTCTCCCGTAAGAGAAGGATTGTCAAAGCCAAATAAAACATTTACTTCAAAAATTTCAAATTTAAGCTTATAAAGCATATATTTAATATTCTTAACAAAACAGTTAATTATATCCCCTTTATTTTCATAAGCCATTATTTCGGAAATTCTTTCCCTTAGGATTGAAATTCTGCTTTTAGGCTTTTGTTTGGCTTGCTGTGCTTTGCTTTCAGTTTTTGTTTCTGTTTTTGCGGTTACATTTTTATTTGTGTTCTTTTTGTCGGGCGAAACTGCCTGTGAATTAGGGGCAACCTGTTTTACGGACTGCTTATTTACGGTTTTTGAAGGTTTTTTTTCGGTTTTTTTCGGCTTTTTCTTTTGGGTTTTTGATAAAAAAGCCTTAAAGGGATATGTCAGACTGTAATCAAGCCTGCCTTCTTTAAAGCTGCCCTTTAGACGAACCAAGCCGAACAGCCAGCGCAGCGAAAACTCTCCTTCGTTTTTGCTGCCTAAGCTGCCTTTTGCGCAAAGGCAGAAGGGATCTGCCAGCAGTGCTCCGATAATAAGCACTGCCGCAGCAATTATTATAAATATAACACACCATGAAATTTTTAAAAAGGTCAAAAAAATCATAATTATCCCCTTATGCTATAGGCTTTCCTTTAAGCCCTCCAAACTGCCGTTTTTGTTATAATAGTTTTCTATAATTTCCTTTGCAAGTATCAAAGCATTTTCCTTTTTATAGGCAATACCCAGAATTTTAAAATTCTTTTTTGCATAATATTCATTAAAAAGCTCCGAAATCTCCAAAATTTCAAATAGATTTTGGTTTTGTGCCTTGCATATCGTAAAAACATTGAAGATATCAGTTCCGTTTTTTATTGCCTTAACAATTTCCTCGCCCTTGTCGGTTCCCTTAAAAAGCAGATTTTTTGAAAAAATCACACTATCACCCGAACCTTACATAGTCAAAATCGGCATATCCGCCTTTTTTTCCTTCTCGGTTTACACAGAAAAGACCGCAGCGACCACCGACCCAGCTTTTCTTTGAAACCTTATATTCAACCTCAGGGCCGAATTTTTCAAAGTTTTCGCCGTCTTCAGAATAATAGAAGGTTATAAAAGCTCCTAAGCCGCTGTATTCCTTGTCGGGGTTATAAAAATCCTTAAGACTGAAAAACAGCTTTTTATATCTGTATTCCATCTTAATTCTTAAGTATATTTCCTTTGTATCGGAAAGCTCTTTTGTTTCGGTTATTTCTTCGGGTCTGTCTTTGCCGTCATAGAAATAATTTGCCTGTGAAAGACTCAGCTTTCCGCCGTTGTTTTCAACTCTTACAGCATAAAAACTGCCGCCGGTTATGCAAATTCCCGCCTCGTCTCCGCCTTCAAGGTTAAGGCTTACTTTTGTGTCCATAGTGAAGTTGGGCGCCTGCATAAGCTGTGAAAGAAGATTGGGCGCATCTGTCAAAAGTCCCTCTCCGGCAGCCGGAAAACTGAAAAGCCTTAATGTTTCATTGTTTATTTCATAAAAGTCTTTATTTGCATGTGCCTGCCACTGCCACTGAAGACCCAGCTTGTTGTCTTTAAATTCATCGCTTGTAACGGGGGTTAAAACCTCTCCTCCGGCAACGGGCTTTTTATATGTTTCAACAGGCTCCCCTATGCCGTCATTATCAACGTCAATACCCATTTCAATCCAGTTGTCTTCTGTCCATCTTGCAGGTTCAAGGTAAGTCATTCTGCCGTAGCCGTCACAGTCACGGAAGTGTAAAAACCAGCTTTCACCGTTTTCCATATCTATAAGTGCCCCCTGGTGAGGACCATTTATAAGGGTTTCACCCTGCTGAAGAACGATTTTGTGTTCATAAGGACCGTAAATGTTTTTACTTCTTAAAACAACCTGCCAGCCCGGCTTAACTCCTCCGGCAGGAGAGAATATATAATAATATCCGTTTCTTTTGTACATCTTAGGACCTTCTATCGTAGGGTTATGAACTCTGCCGTCATAAATTCTTACACCCTCGTCAAGGAGCTTTTCTCCATCGGGAGTCATTTTATGTAAGAACAGCTGACTTTTAAGACCGCCTCGGCTCCTTGCAACACCTCTTACAATATAAGCCTGTCCGTCATCGTCCCAGAAGGGGCAGGGATCAATCCAGCCCTTTGCCTCTTTTTGAAGTATAACATCGTCCCACTTTCCGAAGGGATCCTTTGTTTTTACTACAAAAAGACCTTCATCGGGGGCAGAAAAGGTTATGAAAAATGTTCCGTTGTGATAACGGATTGCCGGTGCCCAAACTCCCTTGCCGTGCTGGGGAAGGTCATAGTTTTTAAAGGGCAGCTTTTCAGCCGCATAGCTTACAAGTTTCCAGTTTACCAAGTCTTTCGAATGCAATATAGGCAGTCCGGGAAAGTAAGTAAAGGAAGAGGCCGTCATAAAGAAATCGTCCCCCACTCTTATAGCGTCCGGGTCTGAATAATCAGCAAACAATATGGGATTTTTGTAGCTGCCGTTGCCTAAATCGCTTGTCCATTTGCCTTTGCAGTTTTCAAACATTGTTAATTTTTCTCCTTTATGATTATAAATTTAGTTTTTGAGGTGTTAAGTTCGGGCATGGTGCCGCAAGTACCCCTCAGTCAGCGTTAGATTGACAAGTCTATTCTATTGCCGTTAATACAAATTTCGACATTGTACTTTTTCATTTCCATCGCTGACAGCTCCCCACGTCACTTATTCCTCCGTTCATTTGTTTCTTCACTTTGCTCAGAAACAAAATTCCACTCCGGAAACGTTCCTTTATCGTCGAAAGTCCAAAATACTTTCGGCGAAGAGGAGGAGTTCCGCAATGAGTCTTACTTCCTACATAGAAGGAAGTAAACGAATGAAGGTTACGACGACGAGGGGCGCCTACTGTCGGATTCATGGGTTTTGTCTCGGCTCATAAGGTCGATAACCGCCTGCTTAGGGTCTTTGCCTTCAAATAAAACCCTGTGAATCTCTGTTGTTATGGGCATTTCAACATTATATTTTTTTGACAGCTTATAAGCTGCTTCGGCTGTGTTGACACCTTCCACAACCATATGAACCTCTTCAAGAGTCTCCTTTAAGCTTTTGCCTTGGCCTATTAAAATTCCGGCACGTCTGTTTCTCGAGTGCATACTTGTACAGGTTACTATTAAATCCCCTACTCCGGTTAAACCGTAGAAGGTTTCTCTGTCGGCGCCCATTTTAACACCGAGCCTTGTTATTTCCGCAAGACCTCTTGTCATAATGGCCGCCTTTGTGTTGTCGCCGAAACCTATGCCGTCGCAGACACCTGCCGCAAGGGCAATAAGGTTTTTAAGAGCCGCCCCTATTTCAACACCTATCATATCTGTGTTTACGTAGATCCTGAATTTGTTGTTTATAAATGCGTCCTGTACGATTTTCGCTGTTTCAATATCTTCTGACACAGCAACACAGGCAGTGGGAATTTCTCTGCCAACCTCTTCGGCGTGGCTCGGTCCCGAAAGAACCGCCGCTCTGCACTGATGTATTTCCTCTTTTATAACCTCCGAAAGTCTCTTAAGGGAGCTTTCTTCAAGTCCTTTCGCCACATTTACAACAATTGTACCCTCATCTATATTGGGGGCAAATATTTTTGCATTGTCCCTTACAAATTTTGAAGGAACGGCAAAAACAACAATTTCCGCCCCTTTAGTACAATTTATATCTGTTGTTATTTTTATATTGTCCGGAATTTTAACCCCGGGAAGAAACTCCTTGTTTTCGCCGTCACGCTTTAAATTTTCAGCCTCTCTTTCAAGGAAAGACCACAGCATAACATTATGCCCGTTTTTGCTTAATGTACAAGCCAAAGCCGTACCCCAGCTGCCCGAGCCTATAACCGTTATTTTCTTCATTTGCTTTACACCTTCTTTTTAACGGAAAATTTGTTTTCTTCTCCGTGAATAAGTCTTGCTATATTTTCCCTGTGTTTATAATAGGTAATTACCGTTATTATAAGCATAAGAATTATGTTTTCAAAGCCGTATAAACCCAAATATATGCCGAAATTTCCGCTTATTATTAAAGACTCTTGTCCGTAAAGATAAGCCAAAGCCATAAGTAAGGGGTAAACCACAACCATAGTTAAAGAAGCCGCCGAAACATAGTGCCATATTTTAAAGACAATAAAGCCTATAATATATGTAACAAGGGCAAAGACGGGGTTTATACAGAGCATAAGCGCCAGTGAACAGGCTATGCCCTTTCCGCCCTTAAAGCCCATATAAAACGGGAAAATATGACCCAGAACACAGCCCACAGCGGCATACATTGAAAATACACCCTCTCCGAAAATAAGCCTTGCCAAAAAATAAGCTATAACAAGCTTAAGAAAGTCGCCTATAAACACCATAATTCCGGCTTTTTTGCCCAAAACTCTGAAAGCGTTCGTGGTTCCTGCGTTTCCGCTGCCCTGTTCTCTTATGTCGACATGGTTAAAAACCCTTCCTATAATATAAGATGTTTGAAAAAGCCCCAAAACATAACCCAAAGCCAAACAAATTATTTTTGTCCCTATCATAATTAATCCCTTTCGTTTCTGTTTCTCGCTATAAAGTGTATGGGAGTTCCCGTAAAGCCGAAAGCATCTCTCAGCTGATTTTCAATATATCTTCTATATGAAAAATGAAGAAGCTCCGTGTTGTTTACGAATATGACAAATGTAGGGGGCTTAACGGAAACCTGTGTCATATAGTAAATTTTAAGCTGTCTGCCTTTTTCCGCCGGCGGCTGGTTCATAGCAAGAGCCTCTGTCAGAACATCGTTTAAAATTCCCGTCTGTATACGCTTTGAATTGCTGTCGTAAACATCATTTATAAGGTCAAACAGCTTTGTTACCCTTTGACCTGTCAGGGCGGAGATAAAAATCTTAGGGGCATAGAGCATATATTTAAGTTCAAGGTCAATATCCTTTGTAAACTTGTTTATTGTCTTGCCGTCTTTTTCAATAGAATCCCACTTGTTTACGGCAATTATACAGCCCTTTCCCGCCTCGTGGGCAATACCGGCTATTTTGGTGTCCTGATCCGTTACGCCTTGGTTTGCATCAATTAAAATTATGCACACGTCACATCTTTCAACCGCCGCTACCGCACGAATTATACTGTAGCGTTCTATATTTTCCTTAATCTTACTTTTTCGTCTTATTCCGGCAGTGTCTATGAACACATATTTTCTGCCGTCCTTTTCATAGGCTGTATCTATAGCGTCCCTTGTTGTTCCGGCTATGTCGCTGACAATAACCCTCTCTTCACCTGAAATTTTATTTATAAGCGAAGATTTGCCTGCATTGGGCTTGCCTACAACAGCAACCTTTATAACGTCTTCCTCTTCATATTCTCCGTCATTTTCAAAGTGTGAAACAACCTCGTCCAGAAGGTCGCCAAGTCCCATAGGCTGACTTGCGGAAATTCCGAAGGGATCCCCTAAGCCCAGTTCATAAAACTCGTAGACGTCCATACTGTATTTTCTTAAGTCGTCAACCTTATTTACAGCTAAAACAACAGGCTTTTTTGCCTTTCTCAAAATGTTTGCCACCTGATAGTCGGCGTCTGTTACTCCCGTTCTTACATCTGTAACGAAAATAATTACGTCTGCCAAATCTATGGCAATCTGAGCCTGCTCATACATTCTCTTAAGCATAAAATCGTCGCTTTCAGGCTCAAGCCCTCCTGTGTCTATCATTGTAAATTTATATTTAAGCCATTCTCCTTCGGCATAAATTCTGTCTCTTGTAACACCGGGAGTATCCTCCACAATTGAAATTCTCTCTCCGGCTATTCTGTTAAATAATGTGGACTTTCCTACATTGGGTCTGCCCACAATAGCTACTATCGGTTTCGCCATAATTTTTTACCTCCGTAGTTCCATAAAAGCTGCCATACTGCCCCTCATATCTCCCATAACTCTGTGAGAGTAGAAGAGGTCGCTGTGACACTTAATGCAAAGCCCTGCGGTTTCTATATTTTCGGGGCTTATGCCTGTTTCCGTCAAAATTCTTTTGTTTATGCCCTCAAGGTCGAAAAGATATTTTCCCTTTTCCCTGTCGGGCTTAAAAAATTCATTCCAAAAATCAAATTTACTTTCAAAAACATTTTTAACTGCGTCGTCAACCTGATAACAGCAGCCCCCTATACAAGGACCTATTCCGCAGATTATATTTTTTCTTTCACAGCCGTAATCATTAACCATTTTATAAACGGTTTTCGCTCCTATTGAAAGGGCTGTTCCTCTCCAACCGGAGTGGGTTAAGGCTATAACCTTTTTCACCGGGTCTAAAAAATAAAGGGGAGTACAGTCGGCGTGAAATGTCACCAAAACTATTTCCGGTATGTTTGTAATAAGACCGTCTTTGTCTTGAATTTCCCTTTCATATATAAGCCCCTTTCCTCTGTCGGAGAGCTGAACGTCATAAATTTCGTCCTTATGGGTTTGATGGGAAAAGACTGTGTTTCTGTAATCTGAGCCTATAGCGGAGCAAAGCCGCCTGTAATTTTCGACAACATTTTCTCTTTTGTCGTGTTTAAAGCGGAGATTTAAGGAGCTTAAGTCACCTTCTGAAACACCGCCTATTCTTGTTGAAAAGCAGTGATTAACAAAACCTGTTGCCTCAAAGCTTTCAAAAACAAAATATATAAGACCGTTTTTTTCGATTTTTTTCATATATTCACCCTGCCCTTATGTTACGTTAGCATAAAAGCCCCTTCATAGTGAGTTATTTCCCCTTCAAATACATCTATAACGTCAAACCTCATATACCTATCCCAGCTTAAATTCTTATCAAAAAGATATTTTTTCGCCGCATTGCAAATCTTGTGTTGTTTTGCCTTTGTAACAGCCTGAAAGCCATAGCCCTGAAAGTCGGTCACTCTGTGCTTGACTTCAACAAAAACAAGAACGTCGTTATCTTGGGCGATTATATCAATTTCTCCCCCTCGGGCAAAATAATTTCTTTCCAAAATTTTATAACTCTTTGAAGTAAGATAACGGCTTGCGGTTTCCTCAGCCATATTGCCCGATTGTTTTTTAGTAAGCATTATACAAACCCCTTTGTAAAACTTCGCCTGTGAATGGGGCAAAGCCCCTTTTCCTTTATTGCCCTAATGTGTTCCGCTGAGCCGTAGCCCTTGTTTTTTTCAAAGCCGTAGCCGGGGTAATTCTCAGCCTCTTTAACCATAAGCCTGTCCCTTGTTACCTTAGCAATTATACTTGCCGCCGCTATGGAAATACTCTTTCCGTCACCTTTTATGATTCCCTTTTGGGGAACAGCTAAACCGGGAATTGTCACAGCGTCCACAAGAACATAATCCGCCCTTGTTTCAAGTCCCGAAACAGCTTTGTTCATAGCCCTGAGAGTTGCCTGTAAAATATTTATTTCATCTATTACTTCGTGACTTTCCATAGCTATACTGACACTTACGGTTTCCTTCATAATAATATCGTAAAGCTCCTCACGTCTTTTTTCGGAAAGCTTTTTCGAATCATTTATATAGGGTATAAAGCACCCTTTTTTCAAAATAACCGCCGCAGTAACAACAGGTCCTGCCAAAGGTCCTCTGCCCACCTCGTCAACACCGCAGATATATTGATACCCTTCGTCAAAAAGATCGTTTTCATAAGTCCACAGCGCCTTAACTCTTTCTGTTTCGTCAAGATATTTATTATACCTCTTGTAAGCTGCCAAAACAAGTTTTTTAACGGAAGTCCTCTCGTCTCCCTCAAAAACTTCAACCCTTTCGGGAATCTCATCGGGTTTCAAGTTTTTTATTATTTTCTCAATTTCTTTAACAGACTGCATAATACAACCTCATTCTCATTTATAAAATCCATTATACACCAAACCAAAGGAAAATAAAAGTGTTTATTTATTATTATACTATATTGCAGCAGCAACAAAAGTACTGTTTGCAAAGCAGCTTCTCACTGCTGAAATCCCCTTAATATAAACTCAATTCTCTTTGTAAACTTTATTTTAATATAACACCCAAGTATTGTCAATAAAATACAGTACGGATTTTTAACTTGACATAAATCTGTCTTTATGATATTATAAAAATACAAAATGAACCCGAAAGATGTCGGGTGCCCAAAAGGGCATTTTTTCGGAGAAAAAATTCTGAGGGGAGTAACTTAAGGCAGTTACCCCTCACCAATAACGAAATTTTTATTTAACCGTCATGGATTAGGCGCCTTGACGGTTATCTTTTTTGTTATGATATAGACTATCTTTATCGTGATGCGTACAACTGCCGCAATAATTAAGGCAAGAATATATACATCATAAGTAATCTGTAACATCGACAAAACCACCTCCTTATTAGCATAATCCCGAAGATAACCGCTTAGAACATAAGCATCACCACTCTTTCATATGTAATTAGGAAGATGAGGAATAACCGCCTGTCAATCCCCTTTGTGACAGAGCAAATATTCAAAAAATGCCCTGCCTGAATCCCTTCGAGGGATTCTTAATGAAAATTATAACACAACAGTTTGGCGAAAACAACAAAATTTTTCATAATGTTTAAAATCTTTTTCCACAGCGCAAAAACAGCGTGATGTCAATGGTTTCAGATATGTACCGTTTTTGACATCACGCTGTTTTCTTTGCTTAGATCGGCATTTTCCTAAGGAAAGAACGGTCGATTTCTATGGTGTATAGGTGACAACATTGCTGTTTGTAAAACAGCTCCGCACTGCTATGGCTTTTATTGTTGTTCCGCTTGATACAGCCACTTGACCGTAGGAGTTGGAACAGAGTTTAGTGCCGTTTGTTATAGAAGGTGTTGTGCTGTCCGTTGTATAGTAAATATAACAGTTGGGAGTTGTGGTTCTTATTGTGGCTTTTCCGCCGGAATAAGTTATTGTGGGGTCGTTAACTGTGGGGATTTTCAAAATAAGCCTTGAAACATTACTCCACTTGCCGTTATAGTAGGCTCTTGCATAGATTGTTCCGTAAAAGTCTTCAAAGAGAACTGTTTGACCGTTTGAAACACACTTGTCGGAGGTTGTCAGACTTGATGTGGTAGAGGAATAGTAAATCTTCGCTCCGCTTGTGGCGCTTGTGAAGGTGACATTTCTTCCGCCGAAGGTGCCCACAACAGTAAAGGCTGCTGGGGAAATGGTAACATATACCGCCGCAGATGCGCTTGTGGTAAAACAACTCCTTACGGCAACAGCCCTTACTGTGTCACCTGGGCTTGCCGTAATTGTCCCACTGTTTGTTCTTGCACCGTTTACTTTAAGCCAAGTTCCGTTTGTAACGGTTCCGTCTGTTTCCACAACAGGCTCTGAGCCGTCGGTTGTGTAGCAGATAAAACTGGAGGGTGTAGTTGACTTAATCGCAACCGAAGTTCCGTTTACCGTCACTGTGGGGGTATTCACAACGGGAATTTTCAAAATAAGCCTTGAAACATTACTCCAGCTGCCCTGGTAATAAGCCCTTGCATAGATTGTTCCGTAGAAGTCTTCAAAAAGAACGGTTTCGCCGTTTGAAACGGAAATATCATCTGTTGTCAGCACAGAAGAAGTTGAGGAGTAGTAAATTACAGCTCCGGCTGTATCGCTTGTAAAGGTAACATTTCTTCCGCCGAAGACACCGGAAACCTCAAAAGCCGGAGGTGAAACAAAGACTGCCTCGGTAGTGGTTTCCGTGGTTGTTTCCGCTGAAACTGCCTTTTTTGTAGTTGTCTCCGCTGCAGCTGTTGTGGTTTCTTTTGTTGCTGCAGAGGTAGTTGTTTCTGTCGTGGTTTCTTTTGTTGTTGTAACAGTAGTTGTTTCTTTTGTTGTTGCAGCTGCTGCTTTTGTGGTTGTTTCCGCTGAAACTGTTGTAGTCTGCGTTGTGGTAACGGTTGTTGTTCCCGTTGTGCTTTCCGTAGGCTCTTCCGCCGGTGTATAATCCGTTGTTTTTCCGCTTTCATTAAGAAGAACCTGATTATAAGCCATAATTAAGGGGGCTGCCCCTTTTGCGTCGTCTGTTACCGTTGCCTCGGAAACATAATATTTATATGAGCCGTCTCTTGTTTTATAGGCATAACCCCTTGTAGCTGAAGAAGAGGTTTTTCCGCTGCTCGGACCCGCCAATCCTGCCACGCCGCATATATCATTTAAGGTTACATCTGTTTTGCTGTCATCTGTGTAAAGGAGTTTTTCACCGCAAAGGCTTAAGAAAACATCATAGCCTGTGTCATAATAGTTGCTTTGAACTATTCCCGAATTTGCCCCTTTCATAAGGGCATAGGCTATGGCGGCGCTTCCGCTTGTTTCCGTATAGTTATAATCTCCCTGGGGCTTGTCTATAACCTGATACCAAAGACCTGTTTCAGAATCTCTGTATTCAATAAGAGCGTCCATAAGCTCTGTATAATATGTTGTAAGAGAATAAATTTCCGAGGTTAAGTCTATACCGAACTTTTCCTCTCCCTCTTTCAAAAGCTCTATATCGTCAACAAGCGCCATAGCATACCAGCCTGTGCCTCTAAGCCAAAATTCGGAAGATGCACCTGTGTTGTTTCCCGTTGTATTAAGTGCCCAGCTCATAGCCGAAGATGTATCATAATTTTCGCTTTCCGGGTCTGCCTGAGCATCATAGCCATGATAATAAAGACCTGTTTCGGAATCTCTCAGTTTGTCATATACATTTGAAATCTGTGTTGTGACGTGTTCCGCCGCTTCTTTAAAATCATCGGCATTTTCACCTATTTCAAGTTCATATTCAAGCCAGAAAGGTGTTTCCATATATATTCCGTCAAGCCAAACCTGATAAGGATATGCGTTTTTATGCCATAAATTGCCCTCTGCTGTTGTTTTGTGTGAAAGCATATATTTAAGTATGTTTGTGTAAAGGGTTTCGCTCACTGCATTTGTATATTTTGTGCTGTTTCCCGAGCCTGCGGCAATGAGTTCGATTAAAGCCTTTCCGCTGTTTAAGTCGTCAAGGGCATAGCTTGAAATTGAAAAGCTTGCCGAAATATAACCTTTGCTTGAGCTTACAAGAGAATCGCTTATAAAAGCACTCATATATGTATCGGCAAAGTCAGAATAGGTTTCATCTCCCGTTCCCTCGCTTAAAGCCATAAGGGCGGAAACCATGCAGCCGTTTATATAAGACCACTTAAAGCTTGAGGGGCTTTCCTTGTTCCATGGCGAACCGTCTGTCGGGTCATCGTCTGTTGTCATATTGTTTATAAGCAGAGCCATTTTATCTCTTTCTTCGGAAATTTCGTCATATTCATAGTTTTCGGCGGAAATAGTTATTCCGAAACTGTTTGTATATGTATGTCTTAAGTTAAAGCTATCCGTTCCCAAAAGAAAATAAGTGTCAATTGTTTCGGAGGTTTGTCCGTCCCATGTTGAATCCAAGCCGTACCACAGGCTGTCTTCCATTTCGACCCAGCTCCATGCGTGGCTTACTGTTCCGGCTGTTCCCGACTGATAAAGAGAATTTACCCCGACATCATCACAGAGCAGCTTTACCGCAAGGGTATAACCCTGACATACCGCTGAACCGTCAACCAATACACCCACCGGCGAAAAGGGATTTCCGCTTAAAATTTTTCCGGTTGAGGTGTAATAGCTGCTTGTATCATAATCATAATCCGCTGCATCGCATACATAATCGTGAACATATTTAATTTTTTCATATTCGTTTTTCAAAACCGAACAAGCCGAAACAACCTCTTCTTCTATTTCGGAAATAGCCGTCATATATTCCTCTATTTCAGCCTTCGTACCCAATGTATAAAGATAATAAACAATTTCCGTTGTGTCAGCTGAAGAATTATACGCACTTCCGGCTCTTATTGTGGTTGTGTTAAACCAAAAATAATCGGGGTTGTCTCGGTAAACAGCCCAAATAACATTTGCCAAGTCGCTGCTGCCTGTAAGTTCTCCGGAAATTGTAAAATCAAGTATAATCCGTTCGTTTTCATCGTCTATGTCATCAATGGAAATCTCCTCCAAAACCTTGTCATAGGCTGATTTTTGATATTCGGAAAGAAGTGCTCTATAGCTGTATTCCTCTTCCGTTTCGTCAGAACCGGCAAGATCTGCCATATTAAAGGGCGACGCCTCTATTCCGGCTTTATCGTCCGTTATTATTATTTCCTCAAGCTCGATTTCACTGTTTTCAACAGTTTCACCGACCGTAATTTCTTCTTGTTCTTCACTGTCTGCTGATTCTGCCCCTGCCGTTTCCTCTTGAATTTCACTCTCTTCAGAAACCTCTTCCTCTGCCGTTTTCTCCTGAGTTTCTGCCTCTTCTTCGGCAGTTTCTTCCTGAGTTTCTGCCTCGTCGGCAGCCTCTTCCCCCGCCGTTTCCTCCTGAACTTCACTCTCTTCGGCAGTCTCTTCCTCTGCCGTTTCTTCTTGAGTCTCGGTCTCTTCAACAACTTCTTCGCTTATATTTTCTTCTGCGCCGCTGTAAGTGCCCGCAGAACCGAATACCATTATGCCTGCTAAAACAAGCGCTGTAATTTTTCTCTTCAAAAAAAGCCCTCCTCTTTTAAAATTTATACGATTCCATAAGTATATCTTAACATAAAAGCCCGTATGAGTCAACAAAATATTCATTTTGTTCAGGACGAACGCACGAAAAGTTATTCTTTACATATTTCTATTTACCAGCAAAT
>JAJQBF010000187.1 GCA_021203425.1 Clostridiales bacterium
ATTTTAAACAATTAATTTGTATAATATGTCAAAAAAATATCTGCTATTGTACAAAAGCAACAGGCGATTGCATATTTGTACAATATGTTTTGTGTTTCATAAACAATTTTTTTGACCAAACAATGTTCCTATTGTACAAAAGGATTTTTTGGTGTATTATATATACATAAGGTCAAGGAAAACAAAAACACCTAAAACCTTATACCATATATATTAACATAAACGGTTGAAGATTTCAACCACAAATCAAAATTTTAAAGGAGGTCACTAATATGACAATGACATTAAAAGAACTTGACGCAAAGGTAAACGAATTAAGAGAAAACAAGGCAATACTTGAAGAGGTTCAGAACCTTATAAAAAGCCTTGAACATGAAATTATCGGTTATATGGTAGATAACAACCTTGACACTGAAATAACCGAAACGGCAAAAATCACATACAAAACACAGTCAAGAAAAGGTCTTGATAAAGAGAAATTAACCGAGGCATTAGGGACTGAAGGCATTAAGAAATACGAAAAAGTTACAACCTACAATGTATTAAGGGTTAAATAAGTCGAAACGGCAGAAATGCCGTCAAGTAAGGATTGACCACCTACTTCTGATGATGACAGGTCAAATATTAAATCAAACTACAGGAGGTAAACAAAATGAAGGGAACAACAAAAATTGAAGGACTTGGAACTGTAATACTTAACAACGTATCAGTCGATGACGGCACAATTGAGGTACATATACCCCTTAAAGACATTGACAACGAGCTTGTAGACTTAATGGACATATGTCAAGCCGATTTCAACAGGGCATTTCCCGATGTAGACAACAAGGACATCTGTTTTGATGTAAACATTGTTTTCTCATTCGGCGGTTTTACAAGATTACAGCCTGAATTTGAATTGTCAATGTATATTTGGAACGAAAAGAACGAACAACAGGTTAAATGCTATTCAGAAATTCCCGTAACTCTTAACCCCGACAGCCAAAAGAAGATTAAAAGAGTTATATGGAACGGCTTAGGCAAAACATTATTCAATATCTAAACAGTCGAAACGGCAGAAATGCCGTCTAACAGGATTGACCGCCTGTTACTGATGATGACAGGTCAAACACAAAAGGAAGTATTCACAATGAAATCAAACACCAGAAGGAGGAATTTTACAATGATTGAGAAAATCAAGGCTGAAATCGAATGAATTGACAGAACGATTGAAAGAGAAAAGGAGCGGGTAGAAGATTATCGAAAAAATATTAAAACCCGCATTGATTCCCTTACCGTTGAGCAGGAATCAGAGTATATTTTACAGTATGCTCAGGATTTAAATAAAACAGCTAAAAAACTTGAATACTTAAAAGACCAAAAGGAAACTTTGACATATTTAATCAAGGAGGAAGAAAATCATGAAATCTAATACTAAACAAAATCTTTTACTGGCAGCTTCAGCCCTTGCATTAATCGGAGCTATAGCCACATCGACAGGCTGCGGTAAAACAGTACAGGCAGAGAAAACAACAAGAACCGCCGAGGGTATGATAACGGATTATTCGGAGAACGGAGCCGAAATGAACATCATAACCTTTGACGGCGAAAAATGGACACTTAAAGGCTTTATTTCAGTCCCCTACACAAAATGTATAGTAACATTTAACACCAACGGAACGGCAGAGGTCGAGGACGATATAATAATTGCCGTTGACACACATATGGAATTTTGAGGGGGTGAAAGTGTGAAAACACTTAAGGAAGTATTTGCCCTAATAGAATCCAACGGATGGCATATCTGTACATTGGAAGAAAGCCCTGAAAGATTTAAGGACAATGTTACAGTATACGGACTTTCAAAACCTGTAGATGATGATGTAATTTGTTTCACTGTCATACTTGCAAATACAGAAACAGTAAAAAACAAGAATTTTATACCAACGGTGGAGAACCTTGCGGATTGAATTAATGCAGTTTGGAATGGAGACTGCGAAGAATGGGAAAGACCCGAGATTTACAGTTTGGAAAATGCCGTAAGAGCTTTTATATCGGAATAAAGTGGGTGAAAGTATGACATTCGAGAGACTTCTTGAAAAGGAAATTGCGGAAGCTGATGAATATGCGGAGAACATCAGAACCTATGAAAAGGATATTTCTTATTGTAAAAGACGTATCAGACATTTCTGAGAGCTTATATCGGAAAACAGATACAGAGGAAACTATTTGAATTGGTTGGTTCAGAATCTCAACCACTACATATCGGAATTAAATACTGTTATGGCAGAAATGGAGGAATACAAGTTTGCATTCGGATAATAAATCCCCTGACGAGTCTTTGGAAATTAAGACGAAACCGCTTCGGCGGTCGGGATAAATTCCCTATACAAAAAACAAAGGAGGTCATTAACGATGACGGAAAACAATTCATTTAACACGAACAAAGGGCTTATAAGAATCGGAAATGTAAAGACCAATGACAGCCCTATATACATTTCTCTTGATGTAGAGGAAGTGACGGAGAGCTTAAGAGCGGAAATTACCGAGGCTATTGTAGAAAAGGTTACAGACCTTAAAGGCTCAGGTTGGAAATATTTCGGAACAGCAGACAATTGGTGCGAGAAGCATATGGCATTGAACTGGTGCTTTTTATCAATAGAACTTGACGAGGAAAAGCCTGTCGAATACGGCTTGCATATCAACGTTTATGACGAGGAAGATACATTCTTTGACATTTGGGTTGACGTTCCTTTACAGATGGAAATGCCCGAATCGGAGCTTAAAGCGGTGTTATTAAACTTGCTTATGAAGAAATTCTATTGCTAATACTACAGCGGAAATTATAGGGGAGAATTAAGCCTCTCCTGTAATCCGCATTAAGAAAGGAAGTGATTATTTGACGGAAAAGACCATACAAACCCTGTAAAAGCAATAAGAGCTAAATGCTTGGACTGCTGCTGCGGTTCTTCAAATGAGGTCAAATTATGCCCTGTGGAAGATTGCCCTTTACACCCCTTTAGGTTCGGCAAAAATCCATACAGACAGACAGCGGAACTACACAGAAGAACAAAGAGAAGCAGCAAGAGAAAGAATGAAACGAATAAACAAGACAGTAAAGGCGAATGAGTAAGAATTTCACGATTATTTAACGTGGAAAATTCAATAACTCTTTTAGAGGTACAAATACATTACCTTATGTTTAAATCCATTTTTATATGTTTTATATACGTCAAAAACGGAAAATAAACCACATACAGACCTATCCACTACATAAGAAAAGAGGTGAACATATGGAAAATCATAAGCTGCAGCCATTGACCGAGGAAGAACGTCAATTCGCAACGGAAAATCACAGGTACGTCTATACGTTCCTACACAGATACAACTACAGTATAGATGAATTTTATGATGTGGTTATATTCGGATTTTTAAAGGCGGTACAAGTCTACCTTCGGAAAACCCACATAAGGGAAAACTATAACTTCCCCTTTGTAAACTGGGCTTATTGCCGGGTGGAAATGCAGCTTTATTTCAAACGGCAAAAGGCTCAGATGAGAGTGCCGCCCAATAACATAACTCTGTACATAGGGGACGGAATCGGCTACAGTGCCAAAAACTACGGCTATCAGCGTTCATTTGAAAATGAAATTGCCACAGCGGAAGTTTTCGACAGCATAAAAGGAAATCTGCCTGAAATACAGAGGAAAATCATTGACTTGAAAATCGAGGGCTATTCAAGCAAGGAAATTTATACCGCCTTAAATATTAAGCCTTCAACCTACTACTACAACTATAATACGCTAAAGGACTGTTTAACAAAAGTCATAGCATAGAAGGAAAATAATGGATAATAATAACAGCTACGAAAATACATTAGGCGATTTACTCAGGTGTTTGTCGGATTGTGGATTTGAAACAAGGGAAATGAAAGGTCAAAAATCTATGGACGCAATACAGGATTATTATGTCAAGAAGATTACAGCCTGCGTTTACCCCGAAAAAATCGGAGATGTTTCAGATTACATAAACAATTTAGCTATTGACTGCGAGGAAAAAGCCTACGCTTTGGGATTCAGTAAAGCAATGGATATTATGATAGATTACATATCGGGAAAATCGACATTGACAAATAATACGGAGGTATATTATGATGCAGAAAATTGACAGCTACGAGGGAACAATCGAAAATTTATTGTGGACTGCAATAGAAAACAGAGACGAAACAAGGGAAAGCATAGCTCAAAAAGAGATTGATAATATATATCACGATTATCAAGAAAAAATTTTGGCTTATGTCGGAAAAGAAAATCGGCTTGTTGTATCGGATTATCTCAGCGATTTAAATCTCCAATGTGAAGGGAAAGCCTGTTGTTTAGGTTTTAGAAAAGCAATGGACATTATGACGGATTACATTGTTGAAAAATCAGTACAGCCAATACATCAATAAAGAATAGGAGAGGAACGGCAATAGCTTGACCTCTCTTTATTTATTGGAAAGTTATGGTATTTATTTACAGAGCATAGCTATAACTTTTAGCACGATGATGGTGTTAAGCACCCCCGAAAAAACGTGATATTTACAGGGGTTTCAGCTTCATATCCTTTTAAGAAAAAGATACAGAAAAAATATATCTAATCCTTATAAACCCCCGATTTTTAACTTGACAGAAGATAGCCTTTATGGTATTATAAAAATACAAAGAGGACTGACATAAGACAGTTATTCCTCACCAATTTAGTTATTTGAAATAACCGTCATGGTTTGGACAGCTGCAGATGGTTATTTTGTTATGTTACGGATTATCTTTATTATGAGTATAACTACTGCAACAAGTACAGCAAGAATATATACGTCATAAATAATCGTTACCATAGACAATATCACCCCCCTTTTACATAATCCCGAAGATAACCGCTTAAATCATAAGTAACACCTCTTTTCATATGTAATAGGGCGGTGAGGAATAACCGCTTGTCAATCCCCTTTGTGACAGAGTGAACCTCTGCCGGAATCCCTAAAGGATTCTAAATAGAGTATAGCATAAGACTACAGATAAAACAACAAAAATTTTTCTGAAAAATGAAAATTCCCACAACCCAATAATATTCAATAAGCCGACAGATTTTTTCTATCGGCTTTAATA
>JAJQBF010000064.1 GCA_021203425.1 Clostridiales bacterium
AAATTAGATTAGGACATTACAAAATTTACAGCAAGGAGTAAGGATTATATATTTATCGGAATTATAAGTATTTGGTATAAAAAAATGAACGAAATTTATTGTCCGGTATATTTTAGATATTTAGGAAATGATTATGATGCGAAAACAAACTTTTCTGAAAACCATGATATTAATTATATAGAGGAAAGGATTGAGCGTATTTTGGATCCCGAAAAAACAGATCAATCTTTATTCGGGACAAGCGGAATGGCAGAAACATATTCTACCAAGAGGCTGGCTCTGCAGTTTTATGACGTACAGGCGGAATTTAATAGGAAATATGAGCGGAAAATTGTTCACATGATAGTATTTTTCGGAGATGAAGCGTGTGGTATAGGTGATTTTATGGCAGCTTATATGGACAGAAGAATTGTCGATTATATTGGTCATAGATTTCAAACAATATTTGCCGTACATACGAATACGGAAAATATTCACATACACTTTATAATTAACCCAGTCAGCTACACAAATGGTGCTCTTTATAGGACTACTACTATGACTGACTTAAAACGCTATTATGAAATAATAGATCAAATATATAGAAAAACTTATGGTGACTCAATGGGCGGTTATGGTTACTGCAAATAAAAGTAAGGCATATCGGCAGTATTTCATAGGCATTCTCAGGTTTCAAACACCCCGTAATTTTCAAGCATTTATAAAACATCCGGTCGCAATAGATTTTTATTGATGTCGGAAACAAACCATTCTTGCAGAAACAACTTGAAATAACCCTTAAATATGCTAAAATGATTAAAGATATGACTGTATAGCAAACCGGGCTGTTTTTCATAGGATTAATATTACGCCTCTCCATGGAACACTCCTCACTCCGGCAACTACGACTTAGACGAGCTGTTCAGTTGGATAGACAGAATTGCCACAAAAGGCTGAAGTAAGCTTAAATTGTAGAAAATCCGCAGAAAACAAGTCAAAAAATATTGAAAATTGCTTATTTATACGGTATACTATAATAACAGAGTGTATACAAATACTTACGGTTATTTTTGAAACCATATATTTTCAGAAAAACGACAGGAGGTTATGATATGTTGGGGCTGCCTCGAAATACAGAATTTAACAGAATTATTCCAAAGGAAAAGCTGTTAGCAATGGCTGTTACGGCGGATTCAGTGCGGGATGTTTATGAAAGTCAGGTTAGCCGTATAATATGGAGAAATAAACTCTCAAGAAGTACATACCTGCCTTATTCTGCCGTATCTATAGGCTCTGAACTGGAATTAATTGAGATACAGACTAAAATGCCTGTATTAGACAAGCGCATTTTGAAATGTATAGACAATAGTATTCCCTATTATATATTTCACGTTGTTACCAATAACAATATGTATCAGGCATGGGCTGCGGGAAAAAGCTGCTTAAACCGTACTGTACGTATAGAAAGCTATCATCATACAGGGTGGCTGCAGGAGCAGGATTTTCGGTTTGTTTTTACGGGAAATACTCCGACAGCAACTCTGCATAATCTTATTAAACAGGTCGATTCATTTTGTATCAAACCAATGAATGAACAATTTGAAAAGTGCAGTGAATTTATGAAATATTTTCGAAGTATGAGAATGTCACGTTCCTATAAGCCGGTATTGGTATTAGCCGCAATTCAATGCGGCGGAACAATTTCACTTGAAAAAGCCGCACAGCAGTTCATAAGATTTTATCAAGGCAGGGCAGACAGAGGACAGCCGACGGAAAAATGATACTGTATATATTGTGATAAAGGGACATCTCTCAGTAAAGTTTATTATAATCTTGTTAATATGCCTATAGCTGCTTTGTGCAGCAGCGGATATTTTACATATGAAAGTATTACTTGCACTTTCTCGTTTGCCGATAATTTATATGACAGTCTTTCATTGGAAGAAATAGATGAAATCGAAAACATATGTAAAATGCGTTTGAGTAAATATTTTAATAAAATAAGCAGTAAATGAAAAATGCCCGTCTTTTCGGCGGGCATTTAAGCTGTTTATATGTTGAACGGCCGAAATCGGCTGATTAAGGCTTTTACTCGTATTTGTCGCTTTTTCTGCGGTTTTCCTCTTTTGTAAGAAGCTGAAGATTATCAAGCCTTGTAAGACCGCCCTCTTTTCTGGGCTTTATGTGGTCAATTTCAAAGTCATTTCTGTTTTTGCTTTTGAAACCGCTTAAAGCCGAATAATAATATCCGCCTTTATAATATTTTCTATATACCTCATCTGTAAGCCACAGCCATAAATCATAGTTTCTTTTGCGAATTTCACCCAAGTCAAGCTTAGTGTAGTCTATAGATTCATATTCAATAACCGGGGCTTCCGCCAAGGGCTTGTTTTTTTCGGACTTCACGGGAGACTCCGGCTTGCATTCACAAAGGTCGGAATCCGTGCAAAGCTCATGGGGAAGGATTAAGTCGGTATTGTTTTTATCGGCAAAGGTGACTATATAGGCCTTTTCCGCTCCGCCGGACTGAGTTCCTCTTAAGGCTCTGCCTACCATCTGTGTCATAAGCCTTTTGTTTATTGTGGGTCTTGCTATAAATACGGTTTTGGCTTCGGGAAAATCCGCACCTTCCGTAAATATGTCATAGTTTACCACAACGTCTGTCTTCTTAAGCCTGAAAGCATTTCCCACGGCGTCGGAGTTGTTGAATTTCGAAGCGGCGCACATAGACTTTACCTTACCTGTTTCGTTAAAAAGACTGTCAATCTCAATTGCATCATCAACGGATTTTGCAAAAACAATTGTTTGACCGTATTCTTCTTTGTTTTCTATATAATGCTTTGCTATAATTTCATTTATCTGTTCCTGAGGCATTCCTTCGGAATTGACATATTTAAAACAGGGCATAGCCAAAATTCCTTTGCTTATTAATTCGGCAAGGGATACATCGCCTATAATTCCGTCGGGAAAAAGATTTTCCAAAGCGGTCTGTTCCTCGCCTTTTGTTCTGTAGGGGGTAGCAGTCAGCCCAAGCATTTTAAAGCTGTTTGCATAGCTTTTTACAATATTGATTATATTTGTATATTCTGCCGCAGCGGCATGGTGTGCTTCGTCAATTACCAAAACAACCTTGTCACTATTGGGCTTAAGCCAGTTGTTTACAAAAAATTTCAGACCCTTGTCCGGGCGGAGACTGTCTATAATCGAAATGAGAAAATCGTCATTTTTATCAATGTTGGCGGGAATGTCATGTATTCCTGAAATTATCCGGCGCTTGAAAACCTTTCCCTCGTCCGCAATATTGCCGTAGCAAACCTTTTCAAAGGCATCTGCGGCCTGATTTAAAAGAATCTGCCTGTCTGCAAGCCATATAACCTTTCCACCTTTATTAAGTATATTTTTCATAAGCCAGTAACAGGCGGTAATTGTTTTTCCGGCTCCTGTGGGAAGAACGAGAAGCCCGGCAAAGCTGTCCCTTTCGGGAATTTCTCCTATAGCCCTTTCCTGATGGTCATAAAGTTCTATATTGCTTTGTTTTCCGCTGACGGTAATTGAAGCGGCGTAATAATTCGGGGTTTCCTTTAAAAGCATATCCTGTAAAGCATCATAATAGCCGTTTTTCAGAAATTCAAGCTTTCCGAGATAGGATATAGTAAACTGATTTTGATTTTCCTTTCCGAATTTTAAGGCTTCGTCATATCTCTTTAAGCGTATCAGGGTGTCGAATTTATTTCTGTAGGGGTAAGGTGAGCTTTCGCAGAGCTCTATGGCTTTTTCAAAATACTCTAAAGCCTCTTCAAGCCTTCCCAGCATTAAAAGATCATAGCCTAAATAATTGTATGCAAAGGTATATTCCGAGTCAAGCTCAAGACACTTTTTTCTAAACCCCACAGCTTCGTTATATTTTCTTTGTCTGCTGTATGCACAGGCACCGTTATAATAAAACAAAGGCGAAGATGATTTGGCCTTTCTTTCATTGCAGTATGCAAAAACTTCGTCAAATTTTTCTTCTTCAATAAGATAATGTATAAGCAGACCGTCGGCATCGGGACATTCACTGTCAAGGTCAAGACATATCCTTATGTATTTTTCCGCTTCTTCATAATTTTTTTTGTTCGCCGTACATATAAGCGGCTCCGTAATATAAAGAAGGAGTTTTGGCTTTTTTCTTCCTTGAGTTGAAAAATTTTAAAGCTTCGGCATATTTCTTTTGATTTGAAAGGCATATCATTAAGCTCCTGTCGGCTTCGGGATAGCTGCTGTCAAGGTCAAGACATTTTCTTAAGTATTTTTCTGCCTTGCCGTAATCTTTTTTATAGTCATACATACAGCCGACAACAAAGAATATAACAGGGCTTTCCGATGTATCTTTTATTGAGTTAAAAAATCTGTCTGCTTCATCACATTTCTTTTGCTCTATAAGACTGCATATTAAAAGCTCTTTTGCCTACGGATGTTCTTCGTCAATTTCAAGGCATTTTTTGAAGTATTTTTCTGCTTCAGCAAGCTGTTTTGTTAAATAATAGGCTGCGGCTGCTTCACAATAATAAGAGGCATCAAAACATTCTTCCGGATTAAAGCCTGCCTTTTTACAGATTTTATAAGAACGGACATGGTGTTCAATACTTTTTTCATCTTCACATTGTCCACTGTAAACAGTGCCTAAAAGCCATTCGGCCAAATACCAATTCGGGTCTGCTTTAAGAACTCTTTTGAGCTTTGCTTCCGCCGGTTTTTCGGCAGTTAATGCATCTACTGCTTCAATAAATAGTTGAAAGGCAGAACCTTTACAGTATTTTTCTGCGATTTTTTCAAGCCCCTTAATTGTGTCCGACAGCTTGTCTTCAGTATTGACATTGTTAAAAAACCTCAAAACATATTTAAAGGCAATATCGCTTGTGATTATATTGCTTTTTGAAAAATCGCTTATAAAGCCTTCCGTATAATAAATATAGTCGTCATATTTTCTGCCGATATAGCCTGCAGCTGCCATAGCTAAATTTTTTTCCTTATTATTTGAAGCTGCTTCGGCAAGGGCATATAATTTTTTGGCTGTTTTCGAATTGTTGAGGTACAATAGAGAGGTAACACAAATAAAAAAATAGTAAGGTTCTCCA
>JAJQBF010000023.1 GCA_021203425.1 Clostridiales bacterium
AATAATATCTTCTTTCAAAATATCCATGTGTTTTCCTTTTCAAATGTACTTGATAACTGCCTTAAGTTGTTCCCTTTTTCTATTTTAATAATAACACAATGATTTCCCTCTGTCAAACAAAAAACAACTGCATAAACAACTTAATCTGCTCTTGCAAGCAAACCAAATTATGGTATAATAAATATATAACAAACACCGAGGAGAGAGCCGTTATGGAATATAAGCCCCCATTTACAGCAAATGAAAACATAATAAATGCACTTGCCGAAATAAGCGAGCTTGTGGGGAAAATAAGCGTACTTCACAAAGAAGCCTTAAACCCCAAGCTCAGACGTGAAAACCGCATAAAAACAATACATTCTTCCCTTGCTATAGAGCAAAACACTTTGTCGGCGGAGCAGGTAACGGCAATTATTGACGGAAAAAGAGTTTTAGGACCGCCGAAGGAAATCCGAGAAGTTCAAAATGCCTATGAAACCTATGAACTTATGCTGTCTTTAGACCCTCTCAGCATATATGATTTGCTGAAAGCCCACAAAATAATTCAGAACTTTTTGCATACGCAAAAGCGCCTACGGCGTCGGACATCTTTCCGATTCCAGACAAACGGCTTAGTAAGGGAAAGTGGCTGTTTCCGAAGCGGTGGTGTAGGTATTTTCGACGGTCAAAAGCTAATTCATGCCGCCCCTCCCGCAAACTACGTTCCGGAGCTTATTTTAAACCTTTTTGAGTGGTATAGAAATTCCAACCTTCATATTCTGATAAAGAACTGTGTTTTCCACTATGAATTTGAGTTTATACACCCGTTTTCAGACGGCAACGGCAGAATGGGCAGAATGTGGCACACACTGCTTTTAAGCAAGTGGAACAAGCTGTTTGCGTGGCTGCCTATTGAAGATCTTATTCGCAAAAATCACCAGGAATATTATGACGCACTTGCTGAAGCCGACCGTAAAGCCGACTCTGCCTGTTTTGTGGAAATGATGATGAATATTATTCATCTAACCTTAGCGGATTTTTATAAAACAGTCTGCCCCACAGACAATATTCAGAAGTCCCCTGCCCTCTCCAAAGATAACATTAAAGCAACACAACCTAAAAACACATAAAGGAGCGTGAAAAAATGGGAATTTATTTAAACCCCAGAAATGAAGCCTTCAGGCAGATATTAAACGGCATATACGTTGACAAAACAGGCTTAATCGAATATATAAATAATACAATTTCTGCCCCTTTTAACCTAACCTGTTTCAGCCGTCCCAGACGTTTTGGAAAGTCCTTCGCCGCTATGATGCTGTCGGCATACTATGACAAGGGCTGTAATTCCGAAGAGCTTTTCAAAAACCTCAAAATTTCAGAATCACCGTCTTATAAAACACATATGAATAAATATAATGTGATTTATTTAGACATTACAGGATTTATTTCCCGTGCAAAAAGCAGAGGCAGCAACATTGTAGTTGAAATCCAATCATCTATTATAAATGAACTGAAAAGAAGTTTTCCCAATTGCGTAAAAGCTTCAGAGGTTTATCTTCCTGATGCAATTTCTGACATATTTAATGAAACAAATGAGAAATTCTTTATCATAATTGATGAATGGGATGCACTTTTCAGAGAAGCAAAAGACAACAGACAACTGCAATTAGAGTATATTCAGCTTCTCAGAGGCCTATTTAAAAGCGGGCCTGCAATGAGAGCAGCCATTGCCGGTGCTTATATGACAGGTATTCTGCCCATAAAAAAATACGGCACACAGTCAGCCCTTACCGATTTCAAGGAATATACAATGGTTGACCCACTTGCTTTATCCGAATATGTAGGCTTCACAGAACAGGAAGTACAGACCCTCTGTCAAAACTACAATATAGACTTTAATGAAATGAAAAAATGGTATGACGGCTATTCCTTTGCGGATATTAAATCTGTATACAATCCAAACTCCGTTATAAATGCTGTCACTTTTAAAAGATTTAAAAGCTACTGGACATCATCTGAAACCTATGAATCTTTAAGAGATTACATCAGTATGAATTTTGACGGCTTAAAAGATGCAATTATAGCTATGCTCGGCGGTGAAAAAATAAAGGTAAAAACAGAAAGATTCCAAAACGATATGACATCTTTCAAAAGCAAGGATGACGTGCTTACCCTTTTAATCCACTTGGGCTATTTGGCATTTGATGGAGATACAAACAAAGTCTATATTCCAAACTCTGAAATAGCCGGTGCATTTCAGGAAGCAGTTGAAGGCGAAGCATGGAAAGAAATAGAAAAAGCACTCTCAGAATCTGAAGATCTCTTAATGGCAACCATTCAAGGCGACACTGCAGCGGTGGAAACGGCTCTTGAAGAAATCCACGATTCAAATTTTTCCGTTCTCAAATATAATGATGAAAACTCATTAAGCTGTGCAGTTACTCTTGCATATTATACCGCACGCAATTATTATGAAATCATCCGTGAACTTCCGACCGGAAAGGGCTTTGCCGATATAGCCTTTATTCCCCGTAAAAACACAGACAAGCCGGCTCTGCTTGTAGAACTGAAATACAACAAGTCTGCCGACACTGCCATTAAACAAATCAAAGAAAACCGCTACAGCGGCAAACTCAAAGACTATTTCGGAAATCTCCTGCTTGTAGGCATCAACTACGACAAAGACGCAAAAGGCGAAAGCCGAAAAAAGCACACTTGTATAATCGAAAAAGCATAAAGCCACTAAAAAATCGTCTGTTATATTCTGATTTTACTATCAGGACATATAACAGACGAAGTTTTAGTATTTGCAAATACGCTGTTTATCATAATATTTCATGCAACCAAAAGCCTCTCTTTCATAATCGTATTAAAAAAGGCACTGTCCTGATTTATTTCAGACTTTTTCATCTGAAATATCTATTATATTTTCAAGCAATTTATAGACAGTACTGCCCAAGTTATGGGGATACCTAAGATGCTTATTTTGGTTACGGCTTAACTCAATTTCAAATAAGCGCCTTGCTCTTTTTATGGCTTTTTGGACTTTTCCTTTGCTGTAGTGCTTTATAAGAATATGTTTTCGGTTTGAAAGAGGCGCTCCCACCGATTTGAGCCTATGCCTGAAATGGTCTGTTTTCTCATATCTGTGCTTATCTGTTACAGCATACTTGTAATCCTCACTGTTGAAGTCGTCATGGTGCAGAAGGAGCCATGCTTCAAAAAAAGGATTGCTGATTGCGTAATGATAATTCTTTCTGTCGCAGACATCAAGGGCAAGCTCAAGCTTACTGTTATTATCACAATTTGCCGTATTTTCGTCTATGTCCGCAACAATCCAAAACTCGTCATTTGGGTGTTTTGTAAACTCATATGTAGACTCTTCCTCGATTTTAAACACATCAAGCCGTTTTACAAGCTGCCATGGTTTATTCTGCCCAAGCTGACTTTTCTGTTCAAAGGTTCTTCGGTCGGAATCCACAGACAAAATATTTTCATTTATGGATTTGATTATAACCCTGCTTTTTATGCCGCCCAAAAGGGACTGAATAAGTCTGAAATATTCCTCTTCCGTCACCTGCCCCTCACAGGCGATAACTATAATTTTATCGGATCTGGGGCGGCGTGTCCTTGTTAAGGTCGAAGCTGTTCTGTTTGATAATGTGGGCATAGCTTTATCACTCTTCCCCTCTGATCACCGGAACAGCCCCGAAGCGTCCGCTTAAATATCCTTTAATTATATCCTGTCTGGGATCTGTCTCAAAATCGGAAAATGGTCTTAATCTGGTTTCACCCGTTATGTCCTTTTCTATAAACCAAATTTCCTCTTTTGAAAAATCCACAAGGTTAATAAGGTTTACATCATGGGTTGTAAATATAATTTGGCTATGAGATTCCTTTGATTCCTCCAAAAATGTCTTTGTAAGATATTTTGAAAGCTTTGTGTGAAGGCTTCTGTCAATCTCGTCTACAAAATATATGGCTGTATCCTTATATTTCATATTGTACAAAATAGGGAGCAAATCCAACAGTCTCTTCGTTCCTTCGGACTCATTGTCAAAACTGAAATCAGTCCCCTTATTATTCAGCATATGGGTAAATTTCAGCTGAACCAGCGACGTGTGATCCTTATCGTCAAAAAATATATAATACTTTCCTCCAAGATTAAATAAACCGTTTTTGTTGTTCTCTACTCCGTAAATTAATTCATCGGGCAAAGGCAGAGACACATTTTGAGCAAAGTCCTGAAAATCTATTTTTTCGTCCGAAGCACTTATATCAAATATACCCGTATCGAGCTGCTCCAAGGCTTCGGATAAAAAGCTCCTGAAATCCTCGTCATTTCTCACATCATTGGGAAGATACCTTACCTTTGAATCCGGAAAAACAATTTCTATATCCTCAAACCAATTAACCGCATCCTTTGCCACAGTCACTCCGTTTTCTTTAAGCTTATACAAAAACAGCTGATTTTTCTGCTCCTTCTTCATACTTGAAGTTAAAATACCTGCGAGCAGCCTCTCATTTTCATCATTGAATTTGTAACCCTCGTCAATTTCAACCTCCGTAACCCCCTCTTCATCTGTGGCTCTTGTAAACACAGGCGTAAAAGCACCGCTTTCCATATCCTGTAAAACCATTAGCCACTCCTCGGAAACCCGTCTTGCTGTCAGCGCAAACCCGTATTCATATATATAACCGTTCACATAGAACAAAAACTGGAAAGAGGTAGTTTTATTCAGTTCCTTAATATCCCCTCTGAACTGAGAAAATATTATGTTTTTGCCGCTTCTTTGAGGCTCCGTAATATAATTTTTTGCAAACTGAATGGACTTCATAAACGTAGACTTCCCTGCCGCATTAGGCCCGAAAAATGCCCCTCTCCTAAGCACATCTATATCCCCCAATTTCGTATGCAAAGTTGTCAAAAACCTCTTGTCGCTGCTGTCCGCCGTAGGTATCATACTGAATTCAATTGAATTACCTATTGATTTAAAATTTTTCACCGTATATTTTAAAAGCAAAGCCGTTCCCTCCTCTTTAATTTTTTCTCCGAAATTTCTTTAATCCTTTTATACTATTATAAACCCTTTTTTCGC
>JAJQBF010000089.1 GCA_021203425.1 Clostridiales bacterium
CTACATATATAAATACATCAAAAGCACTCTTAAATTCAACAATATTTACTATAATGGGCATTTTTTCCGCTAAAATATGTATACACTCCGTATAGCCGAAAAAGCACAGCAGTGTAGGAATAATTGAACCTATAAAGCCTATAAGCATACCTTCGATTATAAAAGGCCATCTTATAAACCAGTCGGTTGCTCCCACATATTTCATAATAGTTATTTCATTCTTTCTTATAACAACCGTCAAACGGATTGTATTCATAATAATTGAAATTGAAATTACGCAAAGAATTGCTACGATTATAATACTGAAGATTCTTACGGCAGTATTAACCTGAACAAGTGTATTTGCCTCTCTTGTTGCGTGTTTTATTTTTTCAATTCCTTTATATTCATAATCTTCTGTTCCGTATTGTGAAGCATCATACTGACCTATTCCGGCTACACCGGGGTCGGTTTCCGAAACTTCTGCCGTTGTTCCCGTTTCTGCGGCCTGTTCGTCAGATGCTGCGTCTTCCGGGGCGGCTGCTGTTGTTTCGTCGAGACTTTCAACGTGAACGTTTCCTCCGGCTGTTGCGGCAACGGCACTGTTTAAAATGTTCAGAAGTTCTTCTGACGGAGCCGAAGAATAGGTTGCCGCTGCGTCCTCGGGTTCACCCTCGGTTTCCGCTGCTGTTTCTTCTTCTGCTGCTGTTTCTGCCTCTGCAGCCTCTGCTGTTTCGGCAAGAGCGGCTGCTGCAGTTTCGGTTTCTGCCGGCTGAGCTGCATCATCTGCGCTTACCTCGGAGCTTTCCGCCGCTGTATCCTGATCGGTTTCCGCTCCGCTTGTTACTATTTCGGTAATTACCTCCGCTGTGGTTTCAGACTCTACAATACCCAGTTCTTCAGCCTGTTCACGGGTAATTTCATTTCCGTTTTCGTCAAGATAAATTCTCTCGATTTCGTCTACATTAAGAGAGGCGTTTAACTCGGCCTCTACGGAAGTTTGGAGCATCTCAAGCTCCTTAACAACGTCTGCCTGATATTTTGCTCCGTCAAGGCTTACTTCATAGGAGGCAGGCAGAGGATTGTCATCTCTTAAACCCTCCAAAATAGAGGAGTTTTCCCATGAACCTATGGCATCACTTAAATTGTCATCGGCTGATTTATAAATAACCTCGGTTACATGGTCTATTGACCTTATTCTGTCACCTATTTCCTCAGCCATTTCTTCCGAAACATCGGGACCCAAGAAAACGGTTATACCTATGGTTTCTTCGATTTGCTCCAGCATATAGTCAATGTTTAAACAAATACAAAGTGATAAAATAAGTATAAACGAACAGGCAACTACGGTTGCTATAGAGGCAAGGGACATAAAGCCGTTTTTTAGCATATCCCTTACACCCTGACCTAAATGGTACTTAAATGTTCTAAATTTCATCGTCATAACCACCTTCCGCAATATCACTTACAAGAACGCCGTTATCCAGATGAATAACTCTTTTTTTCATTTCGTTTACTATTTCCTTTGCGTGAGTAGCCATAACAACGGTTGTTCCCCTTGAATTAATTTCCCTTAAAACCTCCATAATACCCCATGCTGTTTCGGGGTCTAAGTTTCCGGTTGGTTCGTCGGCTATCAATATGGGGGGCTTGTTTATAACCGCCCTTGCAATAGCTACCCTTTGTTTTTCACCGCCGGAAAGCTGATCCGGATAGGCTGAGGCCTTTTTATGAAGACCTACCAAAGCAAGAGTCTGGGGAACCGAGCGCCTTATGCTGCGGTTTGACGCTTCTATAACCTGCATGGCAAAAGCCACGTTTTCATAAACGGTTTTCGAAGGCAGAAGCCTGAAGTCTTGAAAGACACAGCCTATTTTTCTTCTTAAATAAGGCACTTTTTTCCTTTTAAGCTTTGAAAGACGGGTGTTGTCTATATAGACCTCTCCTGTTGTGGGTTCTATTTCTTTTAAGAGAGTTCTTATAAATGTGGATTTTCCCGAACCGGAAGAACCTACAACAAAGACAAACTCTCCCTTTTCTATTTCTATTGAAAAATCCTTAAGACCCAACGCTCCGTTTTCGTAAATTTTAGTTACATTCTGCATTGAAATCATACTGCTCAAAACTGTTCATTCCTTTTTCTTCTTTTGGTAATGTGTATGGTAACACAGCTTAGTTAAAATACACTTACTTATTTATTAAAGTTTTCTTAACCGGTGTGTATTATACACCCGGGTTTAAGGCAAAGCTCCTGTGATTGTTTTTAAGCGGGGCAAGCCTTGTTTTTAATATCTGAAATTTTCTTTATATGTCATATATTTCGAAACCATAAGCATAATTTTGAAAACTATGGCATCATCAAAATTTCTGAGATCCAACCCTGTCATTTTCTGAAGCTTGTCAAGACGGTAAACAAGGGTGTTTCTGTGAATGTAAAGCTGGCGGGAGGTTTCCGAAACATTTAAGTTGTTGTCGAAAAACTTATTGACTGTTGTCAAGGTTTCCTCGTCAAACTGATCCATACTTAAGCCGTGAAGAACTTCGCTTATAAACATTCTGCAGAGAGGCATGGGCAGCTGATAAATAAGTCTGCCTATACCCAGCTGTTTATAGTTTACGATGTGTTTGGATTCTTCGAAAATTCTGCCTACCTCAAGAGCCATTTTCGCCTCTTTATAAGAGGAGGAAACATTCTTAAGATCTTTAACGTCGGTTCCTATAGCAACGTAAATGTTGCTCATTGCTTCGGCGGTTAATGTGTCGTAAATTGTTTTGGCGATGCTTTCGATTTTCTCTCTGTTGTCGGTATCCTTAAGCTCTTTAACGAGAATAATACTCTTTTCGTCTACGACCGTAACAAAGTCTTTCATCTTTGCGGGGAAGATGCTCCTTACTATTTCGACAATGTTAAGCTCTTTGTCAACCTCGGTTTCTATGAGGTAAACAATACGTCTTACATTATTTTCTATATGGAGTTTCTTAGCTCTGGAGTATATATCAACAAGGAGCAGATTGTCAAGCAAAAGATTCTTAATAAAGTTGTCCTTGTCATATCTCTCTTTATAAGCCACCAAAAGACTTTGAATTTGGAACGCTGCCATCTTGCCTATTCTGAAAGTTTCCTCGTCTTCGCCCTTTATTAAAACAATATATTCAATATTTCCGCCTTCAAAAACCTTGAAATATTGAAAACCGGTCACAAGCTGGTTTTCGGCAGGAGAGGCTACAAAAAGCTCTATGTTGTTCAAAACCTGATTCTGCATATCCTCCTCTGTGGAGGCAACAACCTTACCCTCTCTTTCAACAACGGAAAGCTCACGTCTTGTTATGTTTTTAAGTCCGTCAATAGTTGTCTGTAAAATCTGATTAGATATCAATACCTTCACTCCCTTTATATTTAAACTTTCGTTTATACTTCGCAGACACCGTTTATTTATAAAAAGTCAGTTTTACTTTCGGTTCTGCACACCTAATTATATTTTATAACAAAACTAAAAAAAAGGAAAGAGAAAGTTGAAAAAAAATTTTAAAAAATTAATAAATTTTTATACGAAAAACGAAAACAAGATTCCTGATTATCCCACAATTTCCGTAATTCGGCTGAACTGTTACATATTCTTTAAGAAATTTTCAAAATATTTATGTTTGATGTTGACAAATAGGTAGGGGGAAGTTGTATAATGGGAATATGGATTATGTGCCGTAAATTTTGTGCAGTTATTATTTGGGAAGGAATTGCTATGAAAATATATACAACCGTAATTGAAAACGAAACACCTATGGGGCTTAAAGACTGCCCCGTTTGTGCCGACAGATACAATATTCTTTTAAATGCCGTAACGGGAAGAAATGTTATGGAAATAATGTTTCGGAACTGTTCCGATAAAAAAGTTCGGTCGGTTTATCTTGAAACGGACTGCTTTAACAAAGCTGATATAAAAACGGGAACAATTAAAGATATAGCATATATGAACGTAAGAGCCGAGGCGGAGCAGACCTTCGGGGAAAAACAGGCGGTCAGCACGGATTTTAACGATATAAGCCGAATAGATATAAGAATTACACAGGTTACCTTTGCCGACGGAACAACTTGGGAGAACAAAACAGGTGTCTGTCTTAAAGAGATGCCCGGGCTTTCGGAAAAATCCGCTCCCAAACAGGAGAAACCCGAAGAAAAAAGCCGGAAGAAGAGAATCCGAAAGAAACAGCCGAAATAATCGAAACAGCGGAAACAGCCGCTGAGGAAGAGAAAAAGCCGGAAGGCAAAAAACTTCCCGTTAAACAGCTGAAAATTGCCGGTGCCGCGGTAATTGCCGCAGCTGTGGTTATTGTCGGCGGAAGGTTTACTGTTTCATATGCCGAAAACTTAAGCAGGTATAATGCAGCGGAAGAGCTTATGGCAGAGGGAAAATATGACGAGGCTGCGGAAGGCTTTAAGGCTTTGGGAGATTTTAAAGACTCGGAAGATATGGTTTATGAGGTAAAATATAATGAGACTTTCGGCTATGGGTCAGACGGAGATTATGACACAGCGTAAAACTGCTTGAGGAATTAAAAAGTCAGGAAAGTTCCGAAAAGAAAGCCGATGAAATAACAGATAAAATAGACGAGCTTTTATATAACGAGGCAGAAGGCTTTATCGAAAACGGCGAATACGGCAAGGCGGCAGTTTTATTCAGAGAACTGGGAGACTATGAGGATTCAGCCGAAAGACGGGCTGAGGCCATGAGTTATGCCTTTGATAAAAACAAATATATGAAAAATCCCACAATATCTATAGGGGGTCTTGCTTATGACCACATTGCGGTTTTAAAATCGGACGGAACCGTTTCCGCTACAGGCTACAGCGAATACGGTCAGTGTGACGTTGAGGGCTGGAGTGATATAGCGGCTGTTGCCTCGGGAAATTCCCACACTGTAGGTTTAAAATCGGACGGCACTGTTGTGGCAGTGGGCAGTGACGAATAGGGGCAGTGTGATGTGGAAGACTGGAAAGATATAGTTTCAATCTCAGCCGGAGGAGAATTTACGGCAGGTTTAAAATCGGACGGCACTGTTGTGGCAGTGGGCAGTGACGAATAGGGGCAGTGTGATGTGGAAGACTGGAAAGATATAGTTTCAATCTCAGCCGGAGGAGAATTTACGGCAGGTTTAAAATCGGACGGAACCGTCGTAACAGCCGGAAGCAGCGGAAAAGGCGAATGTGACGTAACCGGCTGGAGTGACATAACGGCAATAGCCGTAAGTGTTTCCGGAAGTCATATTGCAGGCTTAAAGGCAGACGGTACGGTTGTGGCGTCGGGGCTTAACAACCAAAATCAGTGTGAAGTGGGAGACTGGACTGACATAATTTCAATAGCTGCCGGTTCTTACCACACAGTAGGGGTAAAGTCCGACGGAACACTTGTTGCCGCAGGCTATAACCACTATAACCAGTGTAATATAACAGACTGGACGGGCATAACCGCCGTAGCCGCCGGCTATGACAATACGGTTGCTTTAAAAGAAGACGGAACGGTTATTGCAATAGGAAACAGCCTTTACGGAAGATGCAACGTAGGAAAGTGGACTGACATAGTTCCCATAGCAGCGGGAGATACTCATACTGTAGGGCTTAAAAGTGATGGAACCGTTGTTATTACCGGAGAAGGCTGTGAAGGGGGCTGTGACATAAGCGGCTGGAGAGGAATTAAGGTTCACGAATAAGTTCTTCCGTAAAAAAACATTTACTTTGACGTTAACATAGTGTATAATATAATGAACAATTAAGGAAATGCTGATTAATTCAATATGAAAAATAATTTTAGCTAAATCGCAAAAAATCATCATCTTATAAACTTGAGAAGATTTTTTACGATTCGGGCGGAAAAATCAAGCACATCGTAAAATTATTTTTCATTTCCTTTAAATCAGCACTTCCTTAAGAAAGTTCACGGAAAAATTAAGGAAATAAATTATATAACGGGAAAGGTTGGAATTTATGCTTGAAGCGGTGAAATATGTTTTTAAAGAACATTTTGATAACAGAGGTCTTATACTGAAAATGGCAATAGTCAATATGAATAAGCAAACCCTCAGAACTTCTCTCGGGGTTTTATGGCTTTATCTTCATGACTTTGTTTATTTCTTCGTATTCGTACTCTTCAGAGTTTTAATGGCAGGTTCGGGTCAGATTGACGGTATGCATAACGTTGTTTACCTTGTTACCGGTCTTATACCCTGGTTTTATATAAACGAGGTTTTAAATGTAGGCTCTGCCTCCATAAAGTCATACAGAGGTATTATACAAAGTATAAAATTCCCCATAACGGTTATTCCCTCTATTGAAATTACGGCTATTTTCTTTAAGAGAATGCCCACTTATATTTTCATATTCGTTGTTTGTTATATATACGGCTATTTGTGGGATTTCAATATATTTCTGTTTTTATATTATACACTGTGTATGCTTATGCTTATATATGCCCTTATGCTTGTTATTTCCGCCTTTGTGGCTGTTTCAAGCGACTTTCAGCAGCTCTTTTTGGTTACCATAAGAGTTCTTATGTATACAATGCCCATTGTTTGGGGCTATAAGCATATTGTAGGCATACCTACATTAAATTACATCATTCACTTAAACCCTATGGTGTATATTATAAACGGCTACCGAGATGCCTTTGTTGTGGGGGATATTCCCAATTTAATATATTCGGCTTATTTTTGGCTGTTTGTTATGGCGCTTTTCGTTTTAGGCAGTTTCGTGCAGTATAAGCTCAGAAGATATTATTCCGATTTAATGTAATGAGAGGTAGTGGCTATGGCAAATTCTATAGAGGTAAGAAATTTAACAAAAAAATTTTATATATTTGAAAAAGACTATTATATTTTTAAATGGCTTTTTACAAAACAGCTTAAGGGTATAGAAAAAGTGGCTCTTGACAATATTACCCTTGACGTAGGCAGCAGCGAAATGGTAGGAGTAATAGGCAAAAACGGCGCCGGAAAGTCTACCCTTATGAAACTTGTAGCCGGTATAACCTTCCCCACATCGGGAACTATCGAAACAAAGGGCAGAATAGGCTCACTTATAAATTTAAGCGCCGGTTTCAACCCCGATTTTACGGGAAGAAAAAATCTTTATTACAAGGGTATGCTTATGGGTATGAGCCGTGAAGATATAGATGATATTATGGACGATATTATAGACTTTGTGGATTTGGGAGATTATTTCGACCTTCCCATAAGAATGTATTCCTCCGGTATGTCGGCGAGACTGGGCTTTGCTTTGGCGGTTTTCTCCGCCCCCGATATTCTTATTGTAGACGAGGTTTTTTCCGTAGGGGATAAAAACTTCCAAACAAAATCAAAGGCAAAGACGACAGAGCTTTTCCATGCCGGAAAGTCCGTTCTTTTTTCGTCACACTCCGATAAGCTTATAAGAGAATTCTGCAACAGAGTAATTTATATAAAAGACGGCAAGATTGCCTTTAACGGAGATGTGGAAGACGGGCTGGCTATGTATAACGAAGATGTCGAAAGGCAGGGAAAGAAATGAGCTCCAAAGAAGAAAAAAGGCTGAAGACCGTTAAAAAACAAATTCTGAAAAGCAGACTTTTTGACGAAGAATATTACAGAGCGCAGTTTCAAACACAGCCCGAGGGGGATATTGTAGAATATTATTTTTTAAACGGGCTTAATGAAAACAAAAATCCGGGACCGAACTTTGACCAAAATTTTTATATTGAAAAATATCCCGATGTTAAACAGGTGGGAATAAACCCTCTTTACCACTATATACTTTTCGGAAAAGCCGAGGGAAGACTGCCTCTTGACCCTGAAAACAAGGGAGACAAAACTCTTTATGAAACATGGACTGAACTCAGAAAAAGAGACTTTCAGCAGAAGTTTCAGGACGTAAAGGATATTATAACAATTATAAAAAGCGGTATGTTCGAAGGGCAGTATTATCTCGACAACAACAGAGATGTGGAGAAAAGGCTTAAAGGGAGTTTCGGCTGGAAACTGCGCCTGAGTAAAAACCCTCTTTTCAGGTCTGTAGGCAGGCTTATGACAACTCCTGCCATACACTATGTTTTTTGGGGTATGTATGAAGACAGAAAGCCCTGTTATGAGTTTTCGCCCTCATATTATATAAATTCAAACCCCGACCTTATGAACAATATGCGTCTTAACCCTTTTGTTCACTATATAAAACACGGAAAAGCAGAAGGAAGGAGCGGCAACTTCCAAAGTTTGTCAGAGCTTGATTTAAACGAAATGTTTATAATGAATTCAAAGCGTTACAGATATATGCCAAGCCCGAAATTATCTGTTATCTGCGGAAAAAATTGCTTAAAACAGGCGGAACTGACGGAATATGACAATAAGGAAATCATTGCCGCCGAAGACTCTTTATGTGACGCTTTAAAAAGAGCAGGCGGAGATATAATCTATATTATTAAAAATCCGGAAGATATTGATGTTTCCTTCATAAAGAAAGCCGCAGTTTTCTTTAAAGACGAATCGGTTTTTGCCGCCGTAAATACAAAACGGGAGCTTGAAGAGAAGAATGACTGGTCGGTGCTTTCATATATTGAATTTGCCGAGCAAAATATACCACGTGAGGCAATGAATACGGGCAATGTAATTTTCAGAAATACGGGAAATATACCGGCTGAACAGGGTTTAAGCCTTGACAGAGATGATGATATTTATCCTATTATACTTAATCACATTGCCGGGGGAAAGGCGGTTCTTCTTCACAGCGAAAAAGCAGCGCCTATGAAACCCATAGAAAACAGAACGGCTTATATCGACAATATTTTGTATGAGCTGACGGGAAAATATGCCTTTAACAACAGACAAAGAATGTTTTTTGTTGAAAAAATAAGAGCGGCTGTAGGCGGTATGTTTGACAACGGCTTTGAAATTTTTGATGAAAAAACAGACTATAACAAGCTTATAAGAGGAAACAAGCCCAATATTCTTATAGGAATATACGCTTTTTCATTCGGCGGCGGAGAAATTATGCCTATAAGACTGGCAAACAAGCTTTACGGCTTGGGCTATAATGTTACGGTATATTGTTTTAAAAACGATAAGGAGGAAAGCGACGCTAAGGTAAGAGCGTCTCTTAACAGCGGAATTCCCGTTATATATGCGGAAACACATTTGGAGCTTGCCATAAATATAAAAAAGCTGGGAATTCAGGTCATAAGCACTCACCACCAGGGCATACAGAGCTTTGTGTCGGATATGCTTGAAAAATATCCCGAGCTTAAGAAAACCGTATTAAATGTGGGAACCTCCCATGGTATGTTTGAAAATCTCGATGAAGATACCCTTAAATATCTTTACACAGAGTCAAATATAATGACGGCTGCGGATTATTGGACATATGTAGCCGACAAAAATCTTAAACCCTTTAAAGATTACGGAGCATACCGAAGTGACAAATTTATAAAAATACCCAACGGTATGGAAAGACCGGAAATAAAAGATGTTGACCTGTCGGGATACGGCATAAACAAAAACAGCTTTGTTGCCGCAGTGGCAAGCCGTGCCCTGCCCCAAAAGGGTTGGCTTCACGCCATAAATGCCGTTACGGTGGCAAGAGAAAAAACAGGCAGAGATATTCACCTTCTTCTTTTGGGCGAGGGAGAATTTTACAGCGAAAACGCAGAAAAGATGGGAAACAGTTTCATACATTTTTTGGGTTTTCGTGATAGCCCCTGTGACTATTTCGCAAAAAGCGATCTGTGTATGCTGCCCTCTTACTATGCCTCGGAAAGCGCCCCTCTTTGTATCATAGAGGCGCTTATGTGCGGAATTCCCGTTCTTGCAAGCAATATCGGAGATATAAAATATATGCTTGACTGTAAGGGAAAGTTGGCGGGAGATGTTTTTGAACTTGAGAATATGACGGTAAATGACAGTGTTTTAACGGAAAAGCTTGTTAAATTCGTTACTGACGATAAATTTTACGATGATGCAAGAAAAACCGCTGTCATAAAATCAGCTGATTTTGAAATAGAAAATATTTGCGGACAGTATATTGATGTTTTCAACAAGGTATATGAAAAGGCACCTGATAAAATAACCGACGAAGAGGCTGTTTCCTCGCTTAAAAAATCAGGCAGACTTTTGGCGAATGCGGAAAAGGGCGAGAACTGCCCCAAGGTAAGCGTTGTTGTTTCCAATTATAACCATTCTCTTTATATAAGAAAGCGCCTTGACTGTATATACGGTCAAAGCTATAAAAATATAGAGGTTCTTCTTCTTGATGACTGTTCAACGGACGACAGCCCCGAAGTTATGAGAGAGTATGCCGAAAAATACCCCGATAAAAGCCGTATTATGTTTAATGAAACAAACTCCGGCGGAGTTTTCTATCAATGGGCTAACGGTATAAAGAATGCCTACGGTGATTTGGTTTGGATAGCGGAATCTGATGACTTCTGCGAAACAAATATGCTTGAAAAGCTGATACCTGCTTTTGAAGATAAAGACGTTAAGCTTTCCTACTGTCAGTATGCCTTTGTGAAAGAAGACGGAGAGGAAATAAAAAATGCCTTTTTTTACTATGTAGGCGCTTTGGATAAAAACAGATGGCACGGTAATTTTACAGCCGAGGCAGGGGGAGAAGCCGATGAATTTTTAGGTATTAAAAACACAATTCCCAATGCATCGGGCGCAATTTTCAGAAAACCCGAAAATTTCAGGCTTTTCGACTATGAAGACTGGTACAAAATGAAGATTTGCGGCGACTGGATATTCTATCTCTGCTTACTTTACGGCGGAAAGCTGAGTTACAGCGTTGACACAAAAAGCTATTTCCGTTTCCACTCTTCAAACAGCTCGGCCAAAACCTACACAAACGACACCTATTACGTCGAACATGAAATGGTGGCGAAAACCTTAAGACAGCTTTATCACGTTCCGAGAAATGTTATCGAAAGAAACAATGAAATAATTTATAAATTCTATTCGGAACACGTAGGCGGCTCAAGAGAAGATTTTGAAAAGCTTTACAGTGCGGAAAGAATAATGTGCGATAGGGCGGCAAATGACTCTAAAATAGAAAAACAGGCGGAAATTTACAATCTTGACAAGTATAAAACACTTATTATTAACCCTATTATTTCCGTAGGCTCGGCTGATGCAAAAACCACACAGGAAAAGATGAACTATGCCGGAGGAAACACAGGCAATATGGTTTTTGTTGACGCAATGGAAAAACAGCTTGTTTTTGAAGACGAGGTTTGGTTTAACCCCGAGGCAATTAAAAAAGCCGGCAAGGGTATGCCGATTTCTGCGGCTATTCCTTCGTCAAACTTTATTATTGCCGGAAGAGACAGCTTTGTAAACAGTATGAGAAGAGCTTTTGAAGGTACAGACTGCCCCATAACAATGGTTGGCTTGGGTTCTCAGGCTTATTACCCCAATAATACACCCAGAAAGCTGGTTGCGGCAATAAGTGAAGAAAAGAGAGATTTCTTCAGAATGGCGGCAGACAGATGTGTTTCTTTGGGGGTAAGAGGTGAATTTACGGCAGACTGTCTTGAAATAATGGGAATTAAGAACTACAGAATTATAGGCTGCCCAACGATTTACAATTATTTCGGAAGTGAATTTAAAAAGCTGCCTAAGGCAACGGGAGAAAAGCTTATTTTTACGGTAACGGGAAAAAGACCGGAGGAGTCAAAGCTTCTTGAATTCGGAATCAGGAATAATGCCACATGGCTTATGCAGATGATGACGGAGCTGCCTCAGCTGCTCCTTGAAGACAGCGAGGTTGACGAAAAAACCTTTAAAAACAGCTTTCCCGAGCTTTCAATAGACCAAGCCGCCCTTAAGGAATTTATGAAAACCAACGGCAAAATATTCTTTAATATGGAGGAATGGAACAGCTTTATGCAGAATGAGGGCTTTACATTTTCTTTCGGCAGCAGATTTCACGGAAATATGTCCGCCTTAAGAAATGGTATTCCGGCATTGTGGATAACTCACGACAACAGAACAACGGAGCTTATAAGCCTGCTTAAGCTGCCCCATATAACAATCGAAGAATTTACTGACATACAAAGTGTAAATGAGCTTATAGGCTGTTGTGACTACAGCGAATTTTACAGAGCATATCCTTCCCTTGTAAGGGAATATGCCGCATTTTTAAGAGAAAATAATCTTGAAAACAGATTTACGGTTTAAAAATCAATACTCTGAGTCTTCGGCGGAAAACGGCGGCTCAGAGTGTTTTTGTTTTACGGCGAATAATGTTTATAAATCGATTTTACATTTTTTAACAATGTACAATTATATATTGACAATTATTTTTACACATGGTATAATGAAAAAAGGAAAAGTTAAACAACTGCAGGGAAACATATTTCTACTATATCGGTAATTTTAGCAAAGGATGTGACATATATGCCGGATAAAAATTTGATGTATAATGTTGACGCAGACAGAAGAAAAGAACTTATAAAAAACTGACAACGGAGCTTAATGCTTTAAGAACAAAGGCGGGAATTCCCCAAGAGGAGCTGGCAAAAATAATAGGTGTTTCAAGACAGACCTACGGCGCAATAGAAAGAAGAGACAAGACTATGTCGTGGGCTACATATCTTGCTCTGATTTTCTATTTTGAACACAATAATAAAACATCTCAGATATTAAGGCTGACAGGGGTTTTTCCCGATGAATTTATTTTAAACATAAATAACGGAGAACCTTTTATAAACTATGCTCAAAGTGATAAAATCGGCCCGGCTATGAATGAGATGATTGAAAACCTCGATGAACAGAGGCTTCATTCTCTTAAGACTATGCTTATGGTTGAATATGCAAGGTGTAAAAGACTTCCGGGAGATTATGTTGTTAAAGCCTTTGACGGAAAGGGCTTTAATGATAATGTAACCCAGGGAGATGTTAACGCAGATCAGGCTCTTAAAAGAATAAGAGAAAAGAGAAAGGAACGTGGCTGACAGCGTAAAACAAAAAGCCCGCCGGTTTTGCAGAGAATATAAGGTATATAAACTTTCTGAAAAACAGATTGAAAATATTATTGAAACCATGGGTTTTACTATTGTTGAATACAGCCCCGTTTTTAACAACGGCGACGTAAATTTGCTTGTTGAAGAACTGGGTTTGAAGGCGGAGGTTGCAAGATCAAACGGTTTTACATACGTCAGCGGCAGATACAGGCTTGTTTTTATAAACGAAAATTTGTCAGAGGAAGAAAAGCGAATAGTTCTTATACATGAAATGGGGCATATTTACTGTGAACATTTTTCCCACACAAATATAGTGGGCTTAGACGTAAAAGATGAATATGAGGCCAATGAGTTCGCCCATTATGTTATGCAGCCTTCCCTGTCAGAAAAAATAAACCGCAGACTTTTCGGCCGCAAAAAGTTCCTTGCCGCCGCTGCGGTTTTAATTGTTTTGATTTGTATAATCGGGGTAAGCGCCGTAAAAGAAGAGTCTTATTACGGAGAATATTACGTTACGGAGTCGGGGCATAAATATCACGAGGCAGAGTGTATACATATAGAAAACAAAACCAATGTTCACAGGCTGACAAAGGAAGAGTTTGAAAGCGGAGAATATGAACCCTGTAAGGTATGTCTGCCGTAATTTTTTAAAAATTTAAAATTGGGGCTTGCATAATTTTTTTTATTGTGATATATTAATATCTACAGAACAGGTTTTAAAGGCTGTGATGAGGAAAAGTAGCTGTCGGTTACCTTACAGGAAGTCGAAAACAGGGACTGAGATTTTTGACACTGACACAAGACAGATGAAGAACACCTCTGAGCTTGTATCCGAAAAAGCAGGGTTTTGCTTTAGTAGGCATACACGTTTTGGGCATACGTTACAATGCTTTACGGAGATAACAGAAGGAACTGTTAATTTAGGTGGTACCACGGTAGCTTATCGTCCTAAGACTGATATATATATTATTTGTCTTGGGGCGTTTTTTATTTTCAGCAACAGTTCAGCCGTAGTTTGGCGGCGTCGGCTGCGAAACAGCTGCTTTGTGAGTTATTTGGCTGAATTGTTGTAATCACTAAGATAGGAGTTGAATTTATATGAAAAATGTTGACGGAAAGAACATTAAAAGAGATTTGTGCCTTTTCGATATTCTTGCTCTTAAAGAGGGAGAAAGAGAAGGAATTTACACCCATGGCACAATTTACAACATAAGAGACATAGGCGGAGTTACCTTTATAATACTTCGTAAAATTAACGGTCTTATACAGTGTGTATATGACAAAAAGGGAACAGAAGAGGAAAAGAAGATTTTAAGGGTTGAAAATTCAATAAGAATAAAGGGAAATCTTGTTGAAAACGAAAAAGCACCCCACGGTCTTGAAATTTTGGTTGAGGATATAGAGCTTATTGCTGTTCCCGAGAAAGAGCTGCCCATAAAGGTAAATGATTATAAGCTGGATATTGCCCTCGAAAACGAAATTGCCGTACGTCCTATTGTTCTCCGAAATGAAAAGAGAAGAAGTACGTTTAAAATAGAAGAGGGTCTGGTAAGGGGATTTAGGCAGTATCTCGAAAAGCACGACTTTACGGAGATTTTCTCCCCCAAAATCGTAGCTTCAGGAGCTGAAGGCGGCTCAAATATATTTAAGCTCGAATATTTCGGGGAAAAGGCTTATCTTGCCCAAAGCCCTCAGTTTTATAAGCAGACTATGATTCCCATATATGAAAGAGTTTTTGAAATTGCCCCTGTTTTCAGAGCGGAAAAGCATAACACAATGCGCCACTTAAACGAATATATAAGCGTTGACTTTGAAATGGGCTTTATAAGGGATTTTTATGACGTTATAAATATGGAAACGGGAATGATAAAATATGCCCTTAACTACCTTAAGGAGGAATATGCGCCCTATCTTGAAATTTTAAAGGCAGACGTTCCCGAGGTTGACACAATCCCCTGTGTAACCTTTAAGGAGGCAAAGGAAATGGCGTCTGCGAAGTATAACCGCCCCATAAGAGACCCCTATGATTTAGAGCCTGAGGAAGAAAGACTTATAGGCAGACTTTTTAAAGAGGACTATAACAGCGACTTTGTTTTCGTAACCCACTACCCCGTTAAAAAGTGCCCCTTCTACGCTATGAACGACCCGGAAAACCCCAAATATACATTAAGCTTTGACCTTCTTTTCAGAGGGCTTGAGGTAACAACCGGCGGTCAGAGAATCCACAGCTATAAGGATCAGGTTGAAAAGATGAAATCTAAGGGACTTGACCCCAATGATTTCGAAAGTTATTTAATGCTCCATAAATACGGCTGTCCTCCTCATGGCGGTTTGGGAATGGGTCTTGAGAGATTCACTATGCAGCTTTTGGGCTTTACAAACATAAGACAGACGTCAATGTTCCCAAGAGACACATTAAGACTTGTTCCGTAAATAACACACAGAAAGGCTGATAAAAAAATGATTATTGACGATAAATTAATAGATTATCTTGAAGAACTTTCAAGGCTCCGTCTTACAGATGAAGAAAGAGAAAAGGAAAAGACAGATTTGTCTAAAATAATAAGCTATGTTGACAAGCTGAATGAACTTGACACAACAGAGCGTGAAGCAATGAGTCACCCCTTTGATTATACAAACAATTTCAGAGTTGACGAGGCAAAGCCGTCATTTGACAGAGATTTGATTTTACAGAATGCGCCTAAAAAGAAGGACGGCTGTTTCCAAGTACCTAAGACGGTTGAATAAGGAGGGCTGACAAAATGGATTTTTACAGCAAAACCGCCCTTGAAATAGGGCAGATGATAAAAAATAAAGAAATAAGCTCCGTTGAAGTCACGAAAGCTTATATTGAAAATATAAAAACAAAGGATAAGGATATAAACAGTTTTGTAACGGTTTTGGAAGACGAGGCTTTAAAACAGGCGGAAGAGGTTCAGGAGAAAATCGATTCGGGAGAGCTTTCCTCACCTCTTGCCGGTGTTCCCGTGGCAATTAAGGACAATATTTGTACTAAGGATATTCTTACAACCTGTTCCTCAAAAATGCTTTACAACTTCAAGCCCCCTTATGATGCGGCGGTTACAGAGAAGATAAAAGCTTTGGGGGGAGTTATTGTCGGAAAAACAAATCTTGACGAATTTGCTATGGGGGGTTCAACGGAAACATCTTACTTCGGAGTTACCAAAAACCCCTTCGACCTTGAAAGAGTTTCCGGCGGTTCCTCAGGCGGCTCGGCGGCGGCTGTTGCGACAGGGCTTGTACCCTATGCCTTAGGCTCGGACACAGGCGGCTCAATTCGTCAGCCCTGTTCTTTCTGCGGAGTAAGCGGCATAAAGCCGACCTACGGCGGAGTTTCACGCTACGGTCTTGTTGCCTTTGCCTCTTCTCTTGACCAGATAGGTCCCATAGGAAAGGATATAAAAGACTGTGCCGAAATTCTTTCGGCAATTTCAGGTCACGACAAGAGAGACTCAACCTCGGTAAAGGGTTTCGGCTATGACTTTTCAGCCTCTTTTGACGGCGATGTTAAGGGACTTAAAATAGGAATCCCTACGAATTATTACGGCAGCGGTCTTGACAGCGAGGTTAAAACAGCTGTTTTGGCGACAGCTGACAAGCTTAAGGATATGGGGGCGGAAATTTGCGAATTTGAAATGCCTATTGTTGATTATGCAATTCCGGCATATTATATAATCGCCTGTGCCGAGGCAAGCTCAAACTTAAGCCGTTATGACGGCATAAAATACGGCTACAGAAGCCCCAACGGTGAATCCCTCTTAGATGTTTTCTTTAATTCAAGAAGTGAGGGTTTCGGCATAGAAGTTAAAAGACGTATTATGTTGGGCTCCTTCGTTTTAAGCTCCGGCTATTATGATGCCTACTATAAAAAAGGTCTTCAGGTAAGAGGTCTTATAAAGGACAGCTTTAACGAGGCTTTTGAAAAATATGATATGATACTTTCTCCTATTGCGCCTACAACGGCATTTAAAATAGGCGAAAATATTTCGGATCCCCTTAAGATGTATCTGGGAGATATATATACGGTTTCCGTAAACCTGGCAGGCATTCCCACTGTCAGTCTGCCCTGCGGATATGACGGCAAGGGTCTGCCTATAGGTATGCAGCTTATAGGTCAAAGCTTTTCAGAAAGCAAGCTTGTTAAAGCTGCCTATGCTTATCAGCAGGAAACGGATTTCCACAAAAAAGCCTTTGAAATTATGAAAGGAGGCTGTTTATAATGACTTGGGAAACAGTTATAGGTCTTGAGGTTCACGTGGAGCTTGCCACGAAATCGAAAATTTTCTGCTCCTGTACAACGGAGTTCGGCGGAGCACCGAATACACACGTCTGCCCGGTATGCAGCGGTCTGCCCGGAGTTTTGCCTACACTTAACAAAAGTGTTGTTGAGTTTGCCGTTAAAACAGGCTTGGCAACAAACTGTGAAATAACGAGATATAATAAATTTGACAGAAAAAACTATTTCTACCCCGACTTGCCCAAGGCTTATCAGGTAAGCCAGCTTTATCTGCCCATATGCCGAAACGGTCACGTTGATATAGAGGTAAACGGAATTAAAAAATCCACAGGTATTCACGAAATTCATATGGAAGAAGATGCCGGAAAGCTTGTTCACGACCCCTGGGAGGATTCAACCCTTGTTGACTATAACCGCTGCGGTGTTCCTCTTTTGGAAATAGTTTCCGAGCCCGATTTCAGAAGCGGTGACGAGGTTATAGCTTATCTTGAAAAGCTTAGAGACACGCTTATTTATTTGGGAGTTTCAGACTGCAAGATGCAGGAAGGCTCAATGAGAGCAGACGTAAACCTTTCCGTTCGTCCGGAAGGTCAGAAGGAATTCGGAACACGTACCGAAATGAAGAACATCAACTCCTTTAAGGCTATAAGCCGTGCCATAGTTTATGAGGCAAAGCGCCAAATTGAACAAATTGAAATGGGCAAGAGAGTTATTCAGGAGACGAGACGGTGGGACGAAAACAAGGACGCAACCTATGCAATGCGTTCAAAGGAAAATGCACAGGACTACAGGTATTTTCCCGAGCCTGATCTTCTCCCTATAGAAATTTCGGAAGAATGGATTGAAAAAGCAAAGAAGGAAATGCCCGAACTTGCCGATGCAAAAAGAGTCAGATATGTAGAGGAATTAGGTCTTACGGAATATGACGCAAATGTTCTTACGGCGGAGCACGACCTTGCTATTCTCTTTGAAGAGACAACGGCAGTCTGCGGTCAGCCCAAAGAGGTCTGCAACCTTATAACAGGCGAGCTTATGCGACTTATAACTGAGGCTCAGACAACGGCGGATAAAATTTCAATTAACCCTAACAAAATGGCGAAGATTATAGAGCTTACTGTAGAGGGAAAAATAAACAGAAATGCGGAAAAGCAGGCTTTTGAGGCCTTATTTAAGGAAGATATTGACCCCGAAACCTATATTAAGGAAAAAGGACTGCTTATGTTAAATGATGACAGCCTTGTTTCCGACACTATAGACGAAGTGATTAAAAATAACCCCAAATCAATAGAGGATTATAAGGGCGGAAAGCAAAAAGCCTTCGGTTTCCTTGTAGGTCAGACTATGAGGGCTTTAAAGGGTAAGGCAAACCCACAGGCAGTAAACAAAATTCTTAAAGAAAAGCTTGAAAAGCTCTGATAAAAATATCAAGGGCTGCAAAAATCGAAAATTCGGTTTTGCAGCCCTGTTTTATTTATGAAATTGTCTTAAAGGCTTCGTCTAAGTCCTGAATTATGTCGTCTATGTTTTCGATTCCTATTGAAAGGCGGATTGTGTTGGGTTTTATGCCCTGGTCAAGCAGTTCTTCCTCTGTGCACTGGCTGTGAGTGGTTGTAGCAGGGTGTATTACGAGAGATTTAGCATCCGCCACGTTTGCCAAAAGTGAGAAAAGCTCAAGGTTGTCAATAAATTTTTTGGCATTTTCGGCGCCGCCCTTAATTTCAAAAGTAAATATGGAACCTCCGCCCTTGGGGAAATATTTATTGTAGAGGGCTTTTTGTCTTTCGTCCGTTGAAACCGCATTGTGATTTACCTTTTCCACAAGAGGGTGGGCGGAAAGGTAGTCAACAACCTTTAATGCATTTTCAACATGGCGTTCAACTCTGAGAGAAAGGGTTTCAAGCCCCTGAAGGAAGAAGAAAGCGTGGAAGGGGGAGAGGGTAGCCCCTGTGTCTCTTAAGAGAATAGCCCTTATTTTTGTAACGAAGGCTGCCGCACCTACTGCCTTTGTGAAACTGATTCCGTGGTAGCTTGGGTTAGGTTCTGTAAGTGAGGGAAATTTTCCCGAGGCTTCCCAGTCGAATTTTCCGCTGTCCACTATAACACCGCCGATTGTTGTTCCGTGACCGCCTATAAATTTTGTTGCCGAGTGAACTACAATGTCGGCACCGTATTCGATTGGTCTTACAAGATAGGGGGTTGCAAAAGTGTTGTCCACAACAAGGGGTACTTTATTTTCGTGGGCGATTTTTGCAATGCCTTCGATATCTGCCGCATCGGAATTGGGGTTGCCCAATGTTTCTATTAAAATTGCCTTTGTGTTTTCCTTTACTGCGTTTCTTACCTCGTCTTCATTGAAAATATCCACAAAAGTGGTTGTTATGCCATATTGGGGAAGTGTGTGAAGAAGAAGGTTGAAGGAGCCGCCGTAAATGTTCTTTGCGGCTACAATATGATCGCCCTTTTGAGCAAGGTTTTCAACAGTGTAGGTTATTGCCGCTGCTCCGGAGGCAACGGCCAAAGCAGCCACACCACCTTCAAGGGCGGCTATTCTCTGTTCAAAAACGTCCTCTGTAGGGTTTGTGAGTCTGCCGTAAATGTTTCCGGCATCGGTAAGACCGAAACGAGCCGCCGCATGTTCACAGTTTTTAAAAACATAAGAAGAAGTTTGATAAATGGGAACGGCTCTTGCATCTGTAACAGGGCCGGGCTTTTCTTGACCTACGTGCAGCTGAAGTGTTTCGAATTTAAAGTTTCTGTTTTCTCTTGATATTTTTTCTGACATATGTTTGTCCTCCTTATAATGTACCGTTTTAATATCGGCAGATTTTTATATTAATACCAATTAAGTTGGTATGAATTAAGTTTTAAAAAATCGGCAAACAGGATTCGTTTGAGAAAACGAATCACGTTTACCCTGTTTTTAAGAAAGCAGTGATGCAATACTGCGGTGAATTTTTGATGCTACGTCCGGCTGATTCATTATGTATAAATGAATTCCGTCAACCCCCTGTGTCAGCAGGTCTACAATTTGGTCTACGGCATAAGCTATGCCGGCATCTCTCATTGCCTCTGGTTTGTTTTCGTATTTATCCATTATTCTTAAAAATTTTTTGGGAAGTCTTGCCTTGCAGAGGCTTACCATTCTTTCTATTTGGTTTTTGTTTACAACGGGCATTATTCCCGCCTCAATAGGCACGTCTATTCCCAAATCTCTTGCTTTTTCGAGAAAATAATAGAAGTCGTCGTTGTCAAAGAAAAGCTGTGATATAAGATGGCTTACTCCGGCGTCAACCTTTGGACTTGAGGTGCTTAAGATCCTCTCCGAAACTGGGTGCCTCGGGGCGCCCTTCGGGGTAACAGGCTCCGGCGATGTCAAAGTCGCCCTTTTCTCTGATGTATGTAACCAAATCTTCGGCATATTTAAAATCTTTGCTTAATTTAATCGTGGGGTTTAAGTCGCCTCTTAAGGCAAGAATATTGTCTATGCCGGCTGATTTATATTCATCGAGAAGAACATCAACGTCTTCTTTATTTAAGCCTATACAGGAAAGGTGGGCAATGCTCTCGATTCCGCAGGCTTTGACTGCCTTTGCAACATGGAAGGTTTTTTCAAAATTTTCACTTCCGCCGGCGCCGTGGGTTACGCTCATAAAATCCGGCGACAAAACCTTAAGACCGTCAAGTGTTTTGTAAATTGAATCTATAGGTGCTGTTCTTTTCGGCGGAAAAACCTCAAAGGAATAAACTTGTTTTTCCTTAAATAATTCCGATAATTTCATTTGTCTCATCTCACTTTGTTTTGATGAAAACAAGTATAACAAAAAATTTCACTATAATCAAATTCCAAAATACTATTGCCCGATATAGGAAAAAGCTATAATCAGGGCAGTTTAACAGCTATGTGGGTTTTTTGCTTGACGCAATTCTTGAAATACAAAAAGAAACAGACGCTGAGATTAAGGAGGCAAAGCTGTCAAAGATTATAGACAATCTGCAAAAAAACCTTAGAAGATGAAGAAGAAACACTGAAAAAAAGTGAGAACCTGTAAATATAAAGGGTTTACATTTTTTATTAT
>JAJQBF010000080.1 GCA_021203425.1 Clostridiales bacterium
ATAGAATATATTGTAGGTTTTTTCACCGCAAAAAAGCAATGTTTACATGATTTGATTGCAGGAACGTATGTACTTGAAGGTAAGGCAAGAGAAAAGGGTGCAGGTGTATCAAGAGACGGAGCACCTTCTCTTATAAGTGTAAACGGACCTCTTGCCGGAATGATTTATGTTATTTCCGAAGGAGGACTTACAATAGGCAGAGATGCTTTAAGCTGTCAGGTTGTTTTGCCTTCTTCACAGCAAAATATAAGCAAAATACACTGTCTTGTAACATATAACCCTATGTCTAAAATGTTTGTTATAAATGACAGAAGATCAACCTACGGTACATATCTTCAAAACGGAACAAAGGTAGACCCTTCAAGACCGATGGCAGTTTCTTCCGGAACCAGATTTTATCTAGCAAGCAGAAATAATATATTTGAAGTTAAGTAGGAGTGAAAAAAATATGAATAATAATGGTTTTTCAGATGAAAACGGCAGTGAAAGCGAAAGATTTCCGAAAACCGAACAGGCTAATACAGAACAGGGGAATTCTGTAAACCAACAGTCTCAGCAGCAGTCCTACCCTCAGTCGGGTCAGTCTCAGCAGCAGCCCTATCCCCAGTCGGGACAGCCATATCCCCAGTCGGGACAGCCATACCCGATGTCGAGTCAGCCCTATCCCCAGTCGGGACAGCCATACCCGATGTCGAGTCAGCCCTATCCCCAGTCAGTACAGATAAATTCCCAAAAGGAAAAAAATAAAACTGCTATAGTTGCAATAGCAGCTGTTGCGGCAGTATTGATTGTGGCTTTAATTATTGTAATTATAGTTAAATTTTCAGGTTCGAATAACGGAATGCCTATGCAGGATCCCGGTATGATGGCTCCGCCGCCGATGATGAATCAACAGACATCATCAGGTCTTTATGATTATTCAGCTTATGAACAATATGAAACAAAAATAAGAAAGCTTGTTGTTGACGGTGAAGAAATAAGTCTTCCTTAGTATATGCTTAATATAAATGACTTATCTTATATTTCACTTCAGGATTTTGCCTCAATATTTGACTATGATACTGTGTTTGATACAAGAAACGAACAGGCTACTGTTTCAAAGGGAGACAAGTCGGTAGTTTTTTCAAATAAGGTTGTTGATGCTGTTATGACAGAAGATTCTGAAAAAAACAACTATAAGGCTTGAGGGTGAGCCAATGATGTTCACAAATAATCAGACATATGTTCCGCTTATTTCCACAAAGAAAATATTTAACTTTGAAAGCATTGAGTGGGACGAAGAAGAAAACAGTGTAAATATAGTAACAGACGGTGTTACTGTTGCGGTAAATACAACAATTGAGGAAACAGACGCAAATGTAGCGGCAGAACCCGAACCACCTATGGGCGGACAGGGTGGTCCCGGCGGCTACGGCGGCGGTCCGATGGGCGGTCCAATGGGAAATCAATAGGGTTTTCCTCAGCAGTAAAAATGTAACTGATTTGTAAAATATAAAATAAATATATATTATAAGAAAGAAGGAATGAAAATATGGCTATGCAGCAATGTCCTAACGGTCACTTATTCGATGATACAAAAAAACAGCAGCTGTCCTTACTGCGGAAGTAATAATCAGGCAGGTTTTACTGTTCCTTTAGGAGCAGGTTCAGCAGCACCTGTGGGCGGAGGTTTCCCTTCAACAATGCCTCTTGACGGTTCTCAGGCAGCAGCTCAGTATACACAGGCAGAGGCTGAAAAGGTTTTCCCCTCTACACAGCCAGTAGCTCCCAGTTTTCAGCAGACAACCTATATTACAAACAATGTTGTAAATAACAAAGGTGTTATAGCTGTTATGGGCTGACTTGTTTGTCTTGAAGGTGAAAAGAGAGGAATGGATTTTAAGATTCACGGAGAGAAGAATACAATAGGTAGAGGTTTTGATGTAGATATAAACCTTGACTTTGATACAGCTGTTTCTTCCGGAGTTAACGCAATTATTGCCTATGATAAAAGAAATAACAAATTCTTTATTTATCAGAGCAATTCCAAAAACAACATATATTTCAATGATCAGCTTCTTTTAACTTCTATTGAAATAAAGGATTATGATATTATTGAAATAGGAACAACAAAAATGATTTTCCGTTCTCTTTGCAACAGTGAGTTTGCATGGGAAAGTGAAGAATAAAAATTTTAAGCGGAGCGGAAGGTAGTTTCTATTTTCTGCTCCTGCTTTTATAAAGGATAACGGAGGTATATTTATTTTTATGAAAAAAATTGTTTTATTATTGATTTCTGTTGTTATGATATTGGGACTTATGACATCGGGAGTATACGCTTCTGTTATACCGGGTACATATTACTTGGAAAAATATTATTATGACTTTGCTACTGATGTAGACGGCTGTGATTATGCTGTTTATATAACAGCAGCTGACAGTTCAAGCGTATCATTTTATTTTGAATACAGAGGTTCTTTTTATTCTCCCATTTATACAACAATGGATATTATTACGGTTGAGTTAAATGGAAATCATGCAGAATTTGAATGGAAAGATTCTTGGGAAAACTCCGGTATAGGCTGAATAACAATAAATGAAAATTTAGTGGATTTATATGCTAAAACAACAGAATGGGCTGAAATGAACAGAGGATGTATGGATACAAATTTTACCGGAGCAAACAGTGATAGAAGTTTTACATTTCCTTCTGTTGAAAATACGGGAACAGTCTACAGTTTAATTCATAATTCAGTTTCAGAGAATACAACTGACAGCGGCATAAGCGTTTATATAAACGGAAATCTTATTTCATTTGCACAGGCTCCTTATATAGAAAACGGAACAACAATGGTTCCTATGAGGGCAATATTTGAAGAATTAGGCGCAGAGGTTGATTACAACGGTGAAACAAAAACAATAACAGCTGTTAAAGGTGAAAAAACAATTATACTTACAGTAGGAAGTAAAGATGCCTATGTAAACGGTTCTGTTTTTACTCTTCAGAATTCACCTGTTATACTTGAAGGCACAACAATGATTCCTTTAAGGTTTGTTGCCGAGGCTTTAGATACCGAAATAAACTGGAATGAAAGTACAAAAACAATAGATATAAATTAATAATATATTAAATTATAGGAAATGAGGCTGAAATATGAATATCGACACTTTTTCTTATACCGACAAGGGTACAAGAGCTTTAAATGAAGACAGTTATAATATATCGGAAGGCGATAAAAAAAGCAGTATTATACTTTGCAACGGCTTAGGCAGACATAACTGCGGAGAAGTTGCCTCACAGACAGCTTCTAAATTAATATCCGAGGGTATTTTAAAGCTTGATAAAATCAGTCCGGAAGGTATATATAGCGTAATTTCTAAGGTTAACGAACAAATTATAAATCTTCAGATTAAACATAGGGAATATAACGGTATGAGAACAACTGCCGTAGGCTGTATCTTTGTAGGAAGAGAGTTTTTCTATTTTAATGTGGGAGATTCAAGGTTTTATTTTTTCAAAAATGGTGTTTTAAAATATATGACTAAGGATCACAGCGTATCGCAAATGTCTGTTGAGCTCGGAGATATAAGCTTTGACGATATAAGAGGAGATGCCGACAGAAATAAGCTTTTAAAGGTTTTGGGTGAAAGATACAGCGGTGAAATTGCTTCAATTTATAAACCTCTGACTCTTAACAAAGGAGATGCATTTTTAATTTGCAGTGACGGTTTTTGGAAATATGTACTTGAAAACGAAATGGAAATAGATTTATCGAAATCAGAAACTGCCGAAGAATGGGTTAAGTATATGCTTGTAAGGCTGTTTTTGAAAATGAGTGGCAGCAATGACAATTATACTGTTATAGGCGGTATTGTTAAATAAGAACAAAAATTCTTATATAAAACGGAGGACGAATATGTATTGTAAATTCTGCGGAAATCATCTGGAAGACAACAGTATTATATGCGAAAGATGCGGCAGTGATATAGACCCCAACGACGGAGGACAAAGCTTTTATGATGATGAAGAATTAAATGAATGGAGAGAATCATCGAGTTTACCTGAAATAAGAACAATAATGCCTACTGCCGAAATATCTCAGGACGATGATTTTGAAGATGAAATAGATGAAAGACTGAGAAGAGAAACAACAACTATTGTGCGCAGCGGAAAGACTTCTGTTTCCAGAAGAAAAACATCAAATAAAAAGACTTCAAAAAAGGGAGTTGATATATACATAATTATAGGCTTATGTGTATTAATTGCGGTTATGGTTATTTCTCTGGCAGCTTTTATTTTTATAAATAAGGAAAATGAAAACAAAGTCGATAGTAATGAAGAAACTACTTCCGAGATAAGTGAAAGCGGAGAAACCTTACCGGCGGAAAATTCGGAAAATTCCGAAAATGTCAGTAAAACAATTAATATTCCTAATGATAAGGATATAACGAGAGTTTGTTCGGTAAGTGATAAAAATATATATGTATTCGGAAAAAAAATTGTTCTTAAAAATAAAAACGGTGATAAAATAAATTCATATAGCTATGACCCCGGAAATAATGATGTTATATATATCTCATTTGACCGTGTTATGCAGGCTATGGGCTTTAAACTTACAGATGAAACTAATACCAAAGACAGCGTTGAAGTTGTTTATGAAAAGTCGGAGGACGAAAATGAAGAAAGTTTAATAATTGACGGAAAAAAATTTAAGTGTCGGTGTTAAAATAGGAGAATATGAAATAGATATTAAATATAACGGTTCCGAAACAGATTCCGAAACAAAAACAATGAAATTTTCTGTGTTAAACCAAGATGATGAAGATGAATATGAAGAAAACGGCACAAAAATACATGAAACATATGTTCCGGCTGGAGAATTCGTCAGGGCTTTGGGCTTGAAATACAGCGAGCAAGGCAAAAATATTCATATCGATAAACAAGATGAATAACGAACAGTAAAACCGACGGCAGAATAAAATATGAATAACAAAAAGAATAGAAATGAAATTAAGGGAGTGAGAAATTAACTGTGTAAATGGTTTTAACAACCAAGTTTTTGACAA
>JAJQBF010000138.1 GCA_021203425.1 Clostridiales bacterium
TTCCAATACTGTATAATTAATTTATAACATTGCAAATCTATGGTTTTATATACTCAAGAAGGAGGAGAAAAATGCTGAAACGATTATGTGCTTGTTTTTTTTGGCTGTGAGTATGGTCGGGAGTCTTAGGGGAGGTGCTGTTATGGCTCAGAATAAAAATATCAAAACTGCCCGGTATTTTGACCCGGAAACCGTTATGTGGACGAACAACACAATTGAAAGTGTACTTGCCGAAGGGGGAATTTATTCAAATGCGGCTGAGGTAAATCCCAATGCCGAGAAAACAGCGGTTGATGTTCAAAACCCTTACAACAGTGAAGGAACGAATTACAATGGCTGGGAATATTCCGAATATATTTGGACACATTTCTACCCCATAGGCAACGGCAGAATGGCGGCTATGGTTGCCGGAGGGATTGACAAAGAGGTTATACAAATAAATGAGGATACCGTTTGGGACGGCTCACCCTACGGAACCCTTACGGATGAAAATGGAAACGTACTTACAACCCTTGAGGAAACCTATAACGCTTCAAAAATAACTGCTGTTGATATGACAAGCGGAAGTGTTAAAGAGGAGTGGAAATATTACAGAGGGGCGGACGAAAACGGAAATCCGGCTGAAATAGGAGCCGCAGACACTGTTGTGGGAGACAGAGAGTTTCGTGAAAAATTTGAGGATTATGCAGGGGAGAGCATAGCATACAGAGCCTTAAATATGGATAATTCAGATGATGAAGAGGCAGTTCAGAACAGATGGGATATGGAAAGTCTTGTTGAATATGCTTTTTTGGGACAGCCCAAAACACAGAGAGCCTACAAGTCATTTGCGGAGGTCTATCTCGATTTCGGCCAGAAATCCGAAAATGCCGAAAATTATGTAAAAAGCCTTGATTTAACAACGGGAATAGTTACTGTTGAATATGACTATAACGGAACTCACTTTAAAAGAGAAAGCTTTGCAAGCTATCCCGATCAAACTGTTGCAACACATATCGAGTCGGATTCAGATCTTAATTTTTTAGCACAGCTTCATACATATCATAATGCTATGCCGGAATATTACAGCTATGAAAAGGTAAGCGACAGCGAGGTTAAGCTAAAAGCGGATGTTACTGACAGAAGCAGCGACGACGGCTACCCGGGAACAGTAAACGCAATTCAGTTTGAAGCAAGAATGTTTCTTGAAGGGGACGGAAAATTTTCTGTTTCGGAGGATAATACAACCGTCAGCGTAAAGGGAGGAAAAACCGCCGATATTTATGTGGTGGGGGCTACAAACTATGTTGATTATAAAACCCTTGACAATTCAAAACAGGGGGCTGACTGCGATAAATATGAAACCAATGTAAAGAGCAAAACCTATGAAACAATTAAGGCAAGACATTTAGAGGATTTCTCCGAACAGTTTTCAAAAACAGGCTTAAACCTTGAAAACACAGGCGGTACAAGCTACGGAGATACACCTACGGATGAAAGAGTAAGAACAGGAGTAGGAGAAAACAGTGGCTTTTTAAAGGGTGCAGGTTCAAGCCTTTCCAATGCGGACGCAAACGGCATTCATTCAACCTATTCCGACGGCGATAATCAGCTGGCAGTGCTTGAATTTAACTACGGAAAATATCTTATTATAAGCGGCTCAAGAGAGGGCAGAGAAGCAAGCACCGAAGGTGAGATTGACATTCCCGAAAGCCAGCCCTTTTAAAAACCTTACAGGCAAGTGGAATGCTTCTCTTTCGGCGGCATGGAAGGGCAAATATACCATAAACATAAATACGGAAATGAATTACTGGGCAGCTCAGCCCCTTAATTTGGCTTCAAGTAAAAAGCCTTTAATCGACACATTTAAGGAGCTTGCGGAAAGCGGAAGCATAACGGCGGCAAACCAATATGGCATATTCAACAACAGGGGCGACGACAGCTATCAGCCGGGCGACCCTTGGGTAACCCACCATAATTTTGACCTTTGGAGAGGAACCCAGCCCATAGACAACGCAACAGCAGGGCTTTGGCCCACAGGGGGAGCATGGCTTCTTGAACACGCATGGCAGTATTATCAGTATAACAAAGATGAGGAATATTTGGCAGAGGTTTACCCTTATATGACAGGTGCGGCGGAATTTTTCACACAGTTCCTTGCCCTTGACCCGGTTACGGGCTATCTTGTAACAGCGGCTTCCTGTTCACCGGAGCACGGCGGAGTTCAGACCGGAGCAGCTATGGGCACTCAGCTTGTGAGAAATCTTTATGATATGGTAATTCAGGCTTCCGAGATTTTGGGAAAGACAGAAGAAAATGCGGAACTTATCGAAAAAATCGATAAACAGATGCCCTCAAGCTATTTAGCAGATGAAAAGGGAAAGATTGCCACCAATATTATAAATGATGAAGGGGTTATTGAAGAATGGGCAAGAGGCGACGTAACCTTTGATATTTCCGAAACAGCGGATGAATCAAAAATAAAGTGGACTGTTACAAACCCCTTTGACGGTGCCGATTCAACTGTTTATGACCATACCTTGGCTGAAAATCATGAGCACTGTTCCCACCTTTGGGAAATGTACCCGGGAACTCATTTAAGTGCCTACAGAGAAGATGAAAACGAGCAGGCAATATTCAAAACTTTTCAAAATTCCGTTGCTTCAAGAGGCTCGGGAACAGGTCAGGGCTGGGACCTTGCATGGAGAATAAGCTTAAACGCAAGAGCTTTAGACGGCGAAGCGGTAAACTCTATGGTTAAACAGCTTCTTACAACAAGAACCTCGCCGAATCTTTTCGACCAGCACCCCAACTTCCAAATTGACGGAAACTACGGAGCAACGGCAGGTATAATAGAAATGCTCATTCAAAGCCATGATGGAACAATAAATCTTCTTCCGGCACTGCCCTCAGCTTGGAAAAACGGCTCATTTACCGGTTTTAAAACAAGGCTCGGAGCAGCAGTTGATTTAAGCTGGGAAAATAATATTCCTACAGAAGCGATAATTCACACAACGGAAAGCGAAAATTTAAGCATAAGAACAGAATATGCCGGTAAGGCGGTTGTTTACAACGAAAACGGCGAAGTCATAGACAGTATGCTTAACGAGGATAAAAACCTTATCACCTTCTATGCTTCCGAAAATTCAACCTACACTGTAAAGAACTTCGGCTCAAGTGCATTTGAAGGTGAAAAAGTTTATTACGCTTCCGACGTAACAGAATTTTACGCAAGCGACAACGATTCAAAACCGGAGCTTACAAACAACAATACGGAAGTAGGCTGTCTTTACAATCGCAAAGGTGTAAGCATAGGCTACAGCGTAAATAATTTCAATTTTAACGGTCTTAAAAAACTTGTTTTAAATATGACCTCCGTAAGAAGCAGCAACATATATGTGACAATAACCGTAGACAGCGTTAACGGAACGGAAATAGCTCATCAAACTGTATCAACCGGGGACAACGAAATTGAGCTTTACAACCTTGACGGTATATCGGAAAGCCATACAATCTGGCTGACCTTTACACAAAACCCCTACAGCAGATCACAAAAGCTTTTGGGTAATGCCGGAAATTTGACTGCCGCCTATGCAAGCTGAGTTCTGTCAGCAATAAAGTAAAAGTCTCCGAACCGATTATCAGGCTTGGAGACTTTTACTATTTTATATATTTCAGATTCTTGTTTTGAAATAACACACAGCTGTCTGTTAGGGCAGCCATGCCTTTGTCAGTCTTTTTACGGCATCTTTTATTTCATCACTGCTTAAATATCTGAAGCCTGCTAAAAACAGATTTTGGGGGAAGCTTTGGCTTTTTATGAAGTTTGCGGATAGAGGGAGAATTTTTACGCCGTTTTTATATGCTACGGCTTTCAGTTCCTGTTCTTTCATACCGTTGTTTACGGAAATAATAAAATACGTTCCTCCCTGACTGTTAAAAATTTTTATATGGTTTTTAAGTGGCGAGCTGTTAAGCTCTTTTATAAGCAGGCTTCTTTTTTCGGAATAATATTTTTTAAGATGCTGGCAGTGATAGGCATATTTTCCGCTTTGAATATACTTTGCTATGGTTTGCTGTTCAAGTCTTGAGGAAAGATTTGTATAATAAGGCAAGGCTTTATTAAAGGCTTCCTTTAAATTTTTCGGCAGAACAATATAGACTGTTTTTATTGAGGGAGCAATGCTTTTGGCAAATGTACCTATAAAGATAACTTTATCCTTTTTATCCATAGCAAAAAGAGACTCTGTTTTACTGTTTGAAATATCCAAATCAAAATCAGCTTCTATTATATATCTTTTTTCCTTTTCATATGCCCAGTTTAAAACCTCTTTTCGTTCCTCAGATGTCATTCTGTGATTAGTGGGGTACTAACCGTCGGGAGAAAGATACATTATATCAATATTGCTGTGGATAAGCTTTTCAACGGGAAAGGCTTCAAGTTCATTTTCTATAAGAGTAATTTCCGCACCCGAATTTTTTACGGGAATATAGCTTCTTGCAAAGCAAGCATTTTCAAAGCCGAAAACAGTATCTTTAGGCATAATATGGGCAAGCTGTTCGATTAAATATTCTGTTCCTGCACCTATAATAATTCTGCCGGGGCTGCAGCCGAAACCGTGAAGGCTGTTCAGATTTTCGGAGATAGCCTTTCTTAAGGCTTCTTCACCGAATTTATGTCCGAAATTTAAAAGCTCCGGCATATCATAAGCCACATCTCTGTAAAGCTTTGATATTTCCTTTATGGGATATGATTCGGGGTTTGTAAGCTGATGGCTCATTATTAAAACATTGCTCTCATCGTAATAATAGTCAGGCTCGTCAATGTCTTTATTAACAGGGCTTTCAGACCTTGCAAAATAACCGCTTTTGGCTTTCGGCAATAAATATCCTTCCCTTTCCAAAAGTCCGTATGCCTGTTCAACTGTAACTTTACTTAGTAAAAGCTCGGTCATAAGACTGCGGCGTGAAGGCAGTCTTTCTCCGTCGGAAATTGTGCCGTTTATTATATTCTCTTTAAAAAATTCAAAAAGCTGAATGTAAAGC
>JAJQBF010000110.1 GCA_021203425.1 Clostridiales bacterium
TTATAAAACACATTAAGGAGGACACAACAATGAAAAAGAATTTTAACAAAACAGGAGTTATTTTTACAGACGGTTATGATGAAGACAACAGCCTTTATACCTGCAGCGAATGCGGAAAATCATTTGAAGAGGATGATCTGATTTTCTTTGACAGCTTACCCTACTGCAAAGAATGCTTTGAAGAATATACAACTGTTTGTGACTGCTGCGGTGAAAGAGTACACATAGACTTTACCGAATCCGACTCGGAAAACACAGTCTGCTGCTATTGTGCCGAACAATATTACTACCGCTGCGCCGAATGTGACTGTTTGGTTAGTTCCGACAAACTCTATGTAGATGAAGACGGCAACTATCTCTGCTGTGACTGTTGGGAGCGTCTTGAAGGAAACACATCTATCCACAAATATTTATATAAGCCTGAGCCTATATTCCACAAGGAAAACAAAGAAAAAGGAAACCTTCGCTTTTTCGGTGTGGAAATAGAAACAGACAGACGAAGCTCCGTCAGCAATGAAACGGCAGAAGAAACGGCTAAGATCTTGCTTGCCGAAGCAAACAACAGCGGTGCTGAAGATAAGTTCTACTTAAAAATCGACCAAAGCCTTAAATACGGATTTGAGCTTGTCTCTCACCCTATGACATTGGCTTACCACTTAAACAGTATGCCTTGGAAAACAATTATGACCTCTCTTCTTGAAAAGGGCTACATAAGCAACAGCTCCGAAACCTGCGGACTGCATATTCACGTAAATAAAAGCTCCTTGGGAGATACTGAGGAGGAACAGAATGAAGTTATATCAAATATTCTTCTGTTTGTGGAAAACAACTGGGACAAAATACTGAAATTTTCCAGAAGAACCGAAATTCAAATGAACCGCTGGGCAGCAAGATACGGCATAAAGGAGCACGGCAGGCTCAAGGAAATAGCTAAAGATAAAAACTCTGAAAACAGATATACCTGTGTCAATCTTCAAAACAGGGATACCGTTGAGTTCAGAATGTTTAAGGGAACCCTTAATTACACAGTTTTCGCAGCGGCTTTGCAGCTTGTTAATGCCATATGCGATATTGCTAAGACAAGCAGCGCCGAAGAAACAGAGGCTGTGAGCTGGACTGAATTTACAAGAAGAATAAACAGAAACGAAAATAAGGAATTATTTTCCTATTTAAGCGAAAGAAAATTATTATCTTAATTTAAGCGAGGAGGAATTAATATGAAGGAAAATAAAAATATCTCTGCTCCGGCAGGGCTTACAACAATATGCGCCAAATGCGGAAAAAAGGTATTAAGTATTTATAGTGTGTCAGACTCGGAAACAACGGTTTGTTTCGACTGCTATAAAAAATACTATTACAGATGCAGCAAATGCGGAGAAATCAAAAGCCTTGATGTACGCAGTGAAAGGCCCCGGTCTTATGAAACTTATCCGTATTTGGTTTACTATGATGTTGAAACAGGCAAAAACTGCTTTATATGTGTAGACTGTCAAGAAAAAAATACAGCGATAAACGACAGCTGTTATAAGCCGAAACTGAAATTTCACACCGATGATATCATACCACGTTTTTTCGGAGTGGAGCTTGAAGTGGACAGAGGCGAAGACAGCAGACAAATCAGCGATACATATGAAAACCGTGACGGCCATGTTTATAACGTATTAAACATCGCCAATAAAAAGAACTCTGAGGAAAATATTTATGTAAAATGTGACGGCAGTCTTCACAGGGGCTTTGAAATAGTAAGTCACCCAATGACCCTTGATTATCATATTAAAAATATGCCCTGGAAAGAGGTAATGTCATATTTGACGGAAGCGGGATATTTAAGCCACAACACCGACACCTGCGGTCTGCATATTCACGTAAACAGAGACTCCTTCGGATATTCGGAAAAGGACCGTATAGAGGCTATGTCCAGACTTTTATATTTTACGGAGAAAAACAGCGAAAAACTGTTTATATTTTCCAGAAGAACCAGATCGCAAATCAATGAATGGGCAAACTGGTACGGAGAAAGAAGCAGACCCGGGGATTACAGAGAGCTGTTCAGGTTTTCAAACGGCGAAAAATACCGCACGATTAATTTAACTCACCGAGAAACCATTGAATTTAGGCTTTACAAGGGAACACTTAATTATAACACCTTTATAGCCTCACTTCAGATGACAAATGAGCTTTGCAGAATAGCCGTAATATACAGTGATGACGAAATTGTAAACCTCAGCTGGGAAGACTTCATAAAAGGCATTAATCACGAAAAAAACGCCGAGCTTATGGAATATCTTAAAAAACGTGGCCTTTACGGCGAAGAAAAAGAAAAAAAGGAGGATTTATAATATGTGCAGCTTATTTGGTGTAATAGATTATAACAATGTTCTTACCGGAAAACAGAAGGAAAAATATATACATACTCTTTCCGTCGAATGTGAAGAAAGAGGAACAGACGCCATGGGCTTTGCTTATGTAAAGCCCGACGGCTCTCTGAAAATATATAAAAGGCCTTTGCCTGCCCATAAAATGAGGCTTAGGCTCTACAGAGACAACCCCAAAGTCGTAATGGGCCACACAAGGCTTACCACCCAAGGCAGTGAAAAGTATAACTGCAACAATCACCCATTTTATTCTAAAAAGCTGGGCTTTGCCTTAGCCCACAACGGAATAATTGTTAATGACAAGCTGTTGAGGGAGGCCTTTGAGCTGCCTAAAACAAAAATAAAAACCGATTCCTACATAGCCGTTCAGCTTATAGAAAACAGCGGCCGTCTGGATTTCGAAAGCATTGGAGATATGGTCTTCTGTGTTTACGGTATGTTTTCATTTACAATATTGACAAAAGAAAATGAGCTTTATATAGTGAAGGGAGACAGCCCCATAGCCGTAGCCGATGCAGGCGGCTTTTATATGTATGCCTCTACAAAGGCTATTCTTTTGAGAACCTTCAGCAAACTGAAAATAAAAAAGCCCCGTTTTTCGGAATATTCGGGGCAATATATACTTAAAATCAAAGACGGATATGAAACAGAGACAAAACCCTTAATAACATACCCCGGCTATAATCTTAAATATTCGAATATCGTCTGTTAACCGGGAGCTTACACCAAAAAAGTCACTGCTGCAGAAACAATTTGGGGCAGTGACTTTTTTCAGCCGGTTTTACAGCAAATCTGCAATCCTTTCCTCTACGGGGGCATATCTTTCAGAGTTAAGCTGCTCCCTCAAACATTCAAAGGGTTCAAGCTGTTCGCTTAAAACCATATTTACAACTGAGGGGCTGAATCCGCTTACAAGGGCGGCGCCCAGCTTGTTTTCTTTTAGGGGAATAGTACCTGTTTTGCTTAAAATGTTCCAAAAAACAAGTCTCGGCAGCTTATAGCCTCGGCTTTTATATTTTTCGGAAATAACTTCAAACAGCTTTTGAGTGGGCCTATTTAAATTCAGCCAACCGGAGCCGTTTTTAACTCCGCAGGAAACACAGGCGTCAAACTCCATATCCGACAAAATTAAAATATTTTTCGGTATATCCTTCTGCGGCATATTATTAACTAAAGCAGTTTGCAGAATAAGGTCGAAAACCTTTTCTATATTTGTGTTTGCAACCTCACGATGGCTGAGGGCTATTTCCAGCTTTTCTTTCAAGGTCGTTCCATTGCTTAAATCAACAAGCTGAGGATTTTCGCTGAAGGTAATGTATTTATTTTTAAATTCACCTTTTGACCTTTCGGCAAAATAAATTGCCAGTGAATTGGCAACATCTAAGGCCGTTACATTTGTTTTTCCGATTCTTGCAGTCATGCTTCCCGACCCATCGGCAACACAGATTGTGTTTTCATCACCCTTCACATAATCCGGCAGAGCCCTCCAAAGCTCTTCAAGAGCCGGGTCTGTTTCCATTATTAAACCTCTTCTTCCCCATAGACACGATGTCATATATTTATTTACAATATCATGGGGAAATAAAACACCTGCGTTTATTTTTGTTTCACCGGTTTTCAGCTTTTCAAGATATTCAAGTCTTCTTGTTTCATCGTTTTTCAAAAAAGCCTTATTATAAATAAGGTTTGCCCTTGAGGGAACAGCCGAATAGTCTATTTTGCTCCATTCCTTTGCCGACATATAGGTTTCCACAACCTTAAGGTATGCTCTCAGCGCCGACAGAGTTTTTCTGTATTTCTTATCCGACATTCCCGTTTTTTCTGTTATTATATGAGCCATTGCCCTTGTTTTCCTTGATGAAGTGTTGGCCGAGGGCAGCCACTTTGCAAGCAGTGAAACGGGCTTGTTTTCGGCCATATTTTTTATATCCTCTTTAAGCTTGGCAGAGATTAATTTTATTACACTGTCTTCCGAATCAGTGCCCAAAAGGCATAAAATATTATCCCATCTTGTATATTCCGGCACCAAATCAAGCAGAGCCTCCGCAGCTTCCCTATGGCTTTCGACCAAATATTTAAAACAAACCCTGAAAAGCCTTCTTTCTCCCATACCGTCTCTTACGTCGCCTGCATAAAACAGCCATTTAACGGCAAGCATGGGATTTTCATAATATGCTTTCACGAAATTATTTACAATGTCTGCGTCGGCTTTGTTTCTTAAAGGAAGAAACAGAAAAATTAAGGTCTAAAAGATGACTGCCGGTTGTTCTGAAGCCTAAAGCTCCGTTTTCGGTAACCGAACAATTAAAGTCATTGTTAAGCGTGTTTTCTAAGTTTTTTACAAAGCTCATTTTCTTTTCCTCCTTTTTGAATGAGACAAAAAACAAGACGGCACTTAGTAGAATTTTATGTTCTATTTTGTTATTTTGCTGAGGCCGTCTTAAAAATTTTAAAAGCGAAATGAATAATATAAACAATATGAACAATATAATCAAGACAGATGGATTATAAATAGAATGCTTTAAATTAATATTTGCTGTTTCTGTCTTAGAATTTTCCGTAGCCGTACGAAAAATTTGAATAAACAAGATAGCTATAAATGAGCAAAAATAAAAAGTTGCACAAAAACAGACATCAACTTCAAATA
>JAJQBF010000163.1 GCA_021203425.1 Clostridiales bacterium
TATATATGTAGCCCCCGTAACAATAATATTCGGTATGCTTTTGGGTATAATAGGCTCGGCAAGTTCTATGAGAAAATATTTAAGAGTATAATTTCAGGAAGTGTTAAACTATGAAGAAAAGATTTTTAGCAATTTCGGCGGCGGTTCTTCTTGCCGCAGGCAACGTTACAATGAGCCTTGCAGACGATATTTCCGAATATAAGGAAGAACTGCAGCAGAACCAAGCCAAAATGGGCGAAGTACAAAATCAGCTTAACGACACAACAGCTCAAAAATCAACAGCAAAGGACGAAGTTGAAAAGCTGGACGCCGAGCTTAACCAGGTAAACTCGGAATATGAGGCTTTAGTTCAGGATTTGGACGACACTAACGAACAGCTGACTGACGCTCAGGAAGAGCTTGAAACCGCAACGACAAAAAGAGAAAGCCAATATGAAACACTTAAAAGCAGAATAAGGGTTATGTATGAAGAAGGAAATGTAGGCTATCTTGAAATTCTGCTTAACTCAAACAGTTTCAGCGATTATTTAAACCGTATGGAATATGTAAGCAGAATTATGGATTATGACAATAATCTTTTGGCAAATTTTCAAGCCATTGAAACACTTATTAACGACAAAGTAATTGAAATTGAAGACTGTAAGGCAGAGCTTGAAGATTTAGCGGAACAAACAGTAGCCAAAAAAGCCGAACTTGACAGCAAGGTTGAGGAAAAGCTTGCCCTTATTTCAAAACTCAGTTCAGACGAGGCAACCTATAATCAGCAGCTTGCAGACTTGGCGGAGGATAACGAATACATAAAGGATCTTATCGAAAAAGCAGAAGCCAAAGCGGCGGCGGAAAAAGCAGCAGCCGAAGCAGCAGCGGCAAAGGCAGCCGCTCAGGCAGCGGCGGCAAACGCAGCATCAAGCGCAGCAGCCAGTCAAACGGCAAGTTCCTCAAGTTCAGCCTCCTATTCAAGTTCAAACAAAGTTTACAGCTACGGCGGCGGTCGTTTCTTATGGCCTGTTCCCGCCTATGTAGGTATCATAAATGACGTATACGGCTACAGATCAAGCCCGATTTCAGGCTCAGGTGAGTTCCACTCAGGTCTTGATATGAGAGCGCCCTACGGAACGGATATAGTTGCGGCTGATGACGGAACGGTTATCTACTCGGCTATGAGAAACGGCTACGGCAACTGTGTAATTATAGACCACGGCGGCGGATTCTCAACCCTCTACGGTCATAATTCCTCCCTTTGTGTATCAGTGGGACAAACCGTAGTAAGAGGTCAGGTTATTGCAAAAGCCGGCTCAACGGGATATTCAACAGGCGCCCACCTTCACTTTGAAGTCAGAATAAACGGTCAGTATGTAGATCCCAATCCATATTTGTAAGATTTTCCGCATAAGGGCGGCTTTACGGTGAAAATAGTGTTTTTACAAGCCGCCTGTTTGCTTGTTTTAAAGAAGGGTGTCAAATTATGAACAAAAAGCTGCCTATATATATTCTTGTAATATATTTTATATTTGTTTTAATTATTCTTGCGGTTCAGCTTGCCGGGCATGAAAAGGAAGAATTTGTTTCCGTAAGGTTTAACGAAAGGCTGGACAATGCCGTTGTTATATATGACGAAAGTCCCATAATGCTTAAATCTCAGCAGCAAACCTTTATAAACGAGAACAACACAAGCCAAACCCCTATTGTGGAAAACGGTATAACCTACCTTCCTTTAAGCTTTTATGAAAACGGCTTTAATGCCATAACCTCATATAATGAAAAAAAAGCTCAGGTAACTGTAAAATATAACAATAAGGCTCTTGTTGCGGAAATCGACAACACAAAAGCGGTTCTTTCCAATGCCGAAAGAGACAGAAAAACCGATCTGAAGTTCACCCCTAAGCTTTTTGACGGTGAATGTTGGCTGTCTGTGAAAACATTTGCCGATATTTTCGGCTTTGAGCTTTTTTATGACGAAGGGCTTATTATAATAAGCAATATGGAAAATATTTTCGACAAAGAAACGGAAGGCGAATCCATAGAAAAAGTAAAACAGCTTGTTTATAACCTTCCGGCTGCCGGCTCATATGAGCGAATCAAAGAGCTTTATACAGAAGAAGAACCGGAAGAATCGGAAACTGAAGAAACCGACTGCCGTTATCTCCAAAAAGGCACAGAAGAGGACTTATATATAATTTACGAAGACGAATATATATATTATATAGAAAACGGCAGAGTTGTAAAAGCGGACAATATGCCATACGGTGAACACAACAAGCTTTGTAGTCTTGTTCTGCCGACGGGCTTTAACGGCGACAAAATCAAATATACGGGCGATTATGTCTGCGTCAGCGGAACAAAGGGAGATAAGGCGGCTTTTTGTCTTATAGATATGAGCGGAAACTACGGCATAATAAGAAAATATGTTGTTATGGAGGGCGTCCCCCGTGATATGCTTTACAGCGACGGTTATTTCTATTTTTGCTCCCTCAGTATTCCTTCGGAAGAAGTTGCTTACGAAAACGGTCTTGTTTCCGTTGATTACGAAAATATGAGATATTTTCCTGAAACAGACGGCGGATATATTTTAAATGTCTGCGGCATAAACCCCGAAAACTTAAGCGAGCCGGCTGTTATTTCCTCATTTTTCGGGGTTAACGACAGCTTTACATTCTGCGGCAGCGGTATTTACGTTGCGGAAACAGACAAAAACCGTATAGTGGGAGATAATGAAGAACCCCATACAAATGTATACAAGCTGGATCTCAACGAAGGCGAAGTCTCATTTCAGTTTAAAACAAGAATCGAAGGAACGGCAAAACTTGCAGCAAAGGATTCTCCGATATTTATAACCCAAAACAGCGAAACGTCTGCAAATGTCTATATTCTTGACAGTCTTTTAGATGTAAGCGCCTCAAATACAGGTCTTGATATGGGTTTCGGAAGACTTGTTGAAGGAGAGGAAAGAATATTTGTTCTTGACAGCGAAAATATTACCGTCCTTGATTCAAAAACAGGCGAATTTCTGGGCAAGCCGAATATCCCCGATGAAAAAACTTATTTATACAGTGACAACAGAATTATAGGTTTCACACAGATAATTCCCGAAGAGACTGAAGAAGAACCGGAATCTTCGGAAGAATCGGCGGAAAAAACAGAAACAAACGCCGAAGAAGAAACGGAAACAATATATCCTTCAATAAAAATGACTATGTATGATATTTCCGACCCGTCAAATACGGAAATCATTTCGGAAGAGATTATAGAAAACACAGACTATTCCATGTTTGATGAGCTTAAAATAGAAATGGGCAGCGGTGTTGTTATACTGCCTGTTAAAATATGGCAGGAAGGCGAACTTCATACAGGTCTTTACACATATATCGAAAGCAGCTATTACGGCTTGAGATTCCAAGGTGAAATATAAAATTTAAAAATAAGGCAGTATGCGTTAATCGTTCTGATTTTGCATACTGCCTTATTTATATAATTCTCTCAAACAGCTTAAGCCAGTGTTCGGCTAAAATTTGATGCCCTGTTTCCGTAAGATGAATACCGTCTGTTGTAAGCACATTATCCCCGAGGGTTTCGGCTTTTTCTCTGAATATTTTTTCAGTATCAAGTATGTTTTTAAAGCCATATTTTTGACATAAGCGTCTTATTTCTTTATTCATTCCCTCAAGGGCTTTTTGCCAGAGAACAAACTCCGCAGGAGTTGTGAATATAAAGGGCAGCATAATCAGAGTGTTATCCCTGTAGAGGGAAAACTTTTTTAAAATGCTGTTATAGCTGTCCTTAAATCTTTCAAAACCTTTTTGTCCGTTTTCCATAACAGAAGGCACGTCATTTACACCGACGAGAAGACTTATATATTTAGGCTCTGCTTGTAAAAATATATTTAAACGTCTGTTTATGTCGGCAGCCGTAAAACCGTTAAAGCCGCTGTTTATAAGCCTGTATGGCAGTCGGGCGCTTAAAGCTTTAACATAACCCTCTCCCAAGCCGTCACGGCTGTAAAGTCTTTCACAGTCTGTAAGACTGTCGCCCAAAAATAAAATTTTATCCATTAATCAATCCCCCTTTAAACTGATTTTACACCTAAATATGCGGTCTGTCAACAAAGCCCTTGCGGAGCTTTTAATTTTAAGATATAATACGAGATAAGAAAGGAAGTGTATAATATGAGGATACTTTTAGCTGAAGACGAAAGAGATTTAAACAGAATTATAACGCAAAAGCTGACATCTGACGGCTACAGCGTAGACAGCTGTTTTAACGGACGTGATGCCGTTGATATTCTTTCCTATACTGAATATGATGCCGTTATTTTAGATATTATGATGCCCGGGGCAGACGGTTTTGAGGTTCTTAAGCCCATAAGAAACAGAGGAAAAACCACACCTGTTCTTTTCTTAACAGCCCGTGACTCAGTTTCTGATAAAGTAAGAGGTCTTGACAGCGGAGCAAATGACTATCTTGTAAAGCTCTTTTCCTTTGAGGAGCTTACAGCACGAATAAGAGCAATGACCAGAACCACCCACGGTCTTGCTGACAACAAACTTGTTGTAGGAGATCTTGTAATGGACTGCGGAACAAAGCACGTCACCCGAGGAGGAAAGGAAATTATTCTTTCCGCAAAGGAATATGCTCTTTTGGAATATCTTATGCATAATGCCGGAGTAATTCTCTCCAGAAATAAAATAGAAGATCATATTTGGAACTATGACTATGAAGGCGGCACAAATGTTGTGGACGTATATATAAGCTATCTTCGCCGAAAAATCGACAGCGGCAGCAGCCGAAAGCTTATACACACAATAAGAGGCAGAGGCTATGTTATAAGGGAGGATAAAGAAAATTGAAAAGTCTTTCCCTTAGAATTAAAATAACTCTTTGGTTTTCCGCTGTTCTTATTTTTGTCGTTATTGTGACTTATTTTGCCATACTTTCCGTAAGCCGTCAGGTTATTCAAAAAACAATTAAAGACAGCCTTATAATAACGGTTACAAAAAATATAGATGAGGTTGAATATTATTATG
>JAJQBF010000119.1 GCA_021203425.1 Clostridiales bacterium
TAAATATACTGATTTCCTCAAAAATTATTTAAACCATCTTACAGTATACCAAAAAAAAACCGTGTTTACAACCCCTATTCACTATAAAAAAATTAAAAATCTGCGGAAATTCGTAAAAATAAACCCGAAAGTCCGCCGATTATTTTAAAACAGCTCCGTTGCCTCTCCCGTTTCAAGATGTCTCATATAATATACCTTGTTTGAAAGGTCACCTAAGCTGTAGAAGAAATAATTCTCCGTCATACCGTTTACGACGGCAGTTGTGTCATTTATGGCAATTTCCCTGTCGGTTCCGTCGGCTTTTATTCTGTAGACCTTGCCGCCGTTATTCATATTTCGATAATAAACGAATCTTTTGGCCGCTAAAATCCTCCAGCATCTATCCTCGGAAATAAGCTCCTTATCCGTTCCGTCAGGCTTAACTCTGTAAAGATTGCATTTATCTTCTTCATTGTCAGTGTAAAAAACATAATCTCCGTCAGCCGATATGCTGCCTACGGCTATATCGCTGAGCTTTTGTACGTTTTCGCCGCTGAAATCGGTTTTATAAAGAAAACCGTCGCTGCCGCTTATATAATATATAACATTTTCGTCAACTATAAATTCCGTTACCGAGTCGACTATTGTCTTTTTGTGAAAACCCAAAAGGTCGGTTCTGTAAAGCCTGCCGTATTTATTGTTTTCATTGCAGTATTTATAGAACATATATTCGTTTGTAACGATAAGATTGTCGGCACGGTTTAATGTTAAATATCTGTCCGAGCCGGTTTCCAAATTTCGCATATGTATAAAACCGGGAAGTCCGCTTACATAATACATATAATCGCCCATAATATTTATATTATAGCCCATATAGTTGTCAACAACCTTTTTAAGCTCCATTTCTTCGGGCTTTAAAGCATATACGTTTGAATTTTCTCTCAAATTTGAATAATATATAACACCGTCATTCTCAGCAAAAAGCCCGTTCTTTAAAATGTTTGAACTTGTATTTCCCAGTGTAAATTCAGTAAACCGGCTGCTGAGGTTCCTTGCGGCAATATACTCCGCTGTGTACAGCGCACAGACTGCAATAATAATTAAAACACACAAAACAGTAAAAATCTTTGAAAAACAGCCTTTTTTCTTCATTAATTTTCTCCTTAAAACAACAGCGGTTCAGCCGGTTATATTCCGTTTCCGCCCATAATCTCACTCATAACAGGCGGCAGATAATTTTCTTTGTCTGTTAAATTATATACCTTTTCGAATTTTATGTCAATAATAATGAAAAAAATCGGCTTAATAAAGCCCCGGGGTAAATCGCCGGGGCTTTATTCTCATTTATCTGTAGTCATAGCTGCTGCTGTAATAGTCGTCATCGTCCACATACAATATATGGGCATAGTAAAGTGTGTTTGAAATTTCGTTATAGCTTAAGCCTCTGTCAATTTCATAAAAACCGCCGTAAATCAAGTCTTCATATGCGTTGTTGTCGGCAAGAACGGCATCTAATATATCGAAATAGAAAACCGCCGACTGACCTGTTTCAAACAAACCGTAATCAGGCATATTCAAATATACGTTTGTGTTAACAAGTCTCTGTTCAAATGAAACTTCGGCATTCCCGTTGTTTGCGTTAAGGTCGTCTGCCTGCTGCTGAGCAACTGTATATTTTGAAAATTCAAGCTGATCAACGCCGCCCTCATTGGCTCTGAACGCCGCCATCATTCTGTAAAGCTGCTCCTGAACATTGCTCAAAATCTCATCGCTGTAAGTCACATTTTTAATATAATCGTTGTCACAGACAAACAGGGCATAAAGTCTGCCGTCTATTGTAGTCTTGCCGCTGCTCCTTACATAATATTTTATTGTATAGCCGTCTATAGAGGGCGCCTTTTTAATATTCTGCTGACCTTTGGTAAGATTTTCAAAAGAAAACTCAGAGGTCTGTGTATAAAAAGCGACTATTTCCCCCACAGAATTTATACCCAGCATATAATACTGATAAACATTGGGGTTATAAATATACCATGTAAAGCCGAAGGGGCTTTCCTGTTTCATTGTGGGATTTGCAATTTTTGTGCTTTGACCGAAATGATAGCTTACTCCGTTTATTGTAAAGTTAATAAAGGAGGTTTCCGTTTCTGTCTCACTTTCGGCTTCGGCTGCTGCCGCCTCCGTTGTGGTTTCGACAGTTGTTTCCGTTGTTGTCTGGGCTGCTTTGTTTTCAATATCATAATTGATTATTATTATCTTTGTTGAATGGTTATAGCCCACAACAGCCCCTATTGCCTCGGCAACCGCTCTGATGGGAATCATAAAAGAGCCGTTAAGTATAAACTGGGGAACTTCGGGGTAAACCACTCTGTCGTCTGCCGTAAAATATTCGTTTCCCAGAGTAATTGTAATAAAGTTACGGTCGTTTACAAGATAGGCGGTTTTTGTTTCGGCATCAAAGTCAACCTCAAAGCCGAGTTCTTCAAAAACACCTCTTACGGGAACAAAAACTCTTCCGTCTTTATTGACAGGTTTTTGACCGGTAAAATTTATAAATCCGCTGTTATTGAGCAAAACGGAATAATTGTCTTCGTCCTCTTCTTCCTCATACAGTTCATCATGTACAGATTCGTCGTAATACTCATCATAATCCTCATAATCGTAATCTTCATAATAATATTCGTCATCATATTCATCGGCATATACAGGGCTTAAAACCGAAACAGCAGCCATAACAGCCGACAAAATCAGGGCTGAAAATCTTTTCATATTAATCACTCCTTTAATGTTTTTTATTCTGCTATTATTTTATCATATATAACGGCAAAAAACTATTAAAACTTTATAAAAAATTCAAAATATATAAGATTTTTAAAAATATTCTTCTCTCAGAGGTGTAAAATAGAGACTTACATTATAGTTTTTGTAAAGAACGGCATTTTCAATGGAGTTTTCCAAACAAAGCCTTCCGTAGCCCCACTTCGAATCGGGATATATTCTGTCTGCCGCTCTCTGCGCTCCCAGTCTGAAAAAAAGCCTTAAGTCTTTGTCCGTACATAAAAGCATCATTTCCCTTAATTATTCCCCATTCCATCATAAGAGCCGCTGCTCCCGCCGCAATAGGCGAAGCTATGCTTGTTCCCGTAAAGGAGTCATAACCCCCTCCGGCTCTCGGTGCAATTATATCTACGGCAAGGGCGGCAATATCCGGCTTTACATAGCCGCCTTCGCTGTAGCCTATACCCGAAAAATCGGCAATTTCCCCTGTTTCGGGGTTATATCCCCCTACCGACAAAATTCTCCCCGATGCAGCCGGAAGTGTAATTGTCTCTTCGCTGTCGGCCTGTATAAAATAAGTGTCTGAACTTACAAGCTCATTAACGGGCAGCCATATGTCGAAATTTCCGTCTGCAACATCTTCACCGTAAAGGCGGAGTATCCATTCCCCCTCAGGAAGGATCTTCTTAAAATCTCCCATAAAAATAAAAATCTCTTGGCGCAGACTGTATGGAGACGGTCTGCCTATGTCTATTCCTATATTAATACCTTCAATAATATCCTTAAATATGGTTTGTTCATAACCTGCCCTCCCCGTTGATGAACCGTCGGGCAATATAATTTCAAAGCTTACTTTGTCTGTAAAATCCTTCCACATTGCCAAATATACAAAACCGAGTTCTCCGGCTAAATTAAATTTTACGTCATAAACATCTCCTGTTTTAATTCTGCCCTTGAAATGATGACCTGCGTTTCCTTCGTTTCCTGCCGCCGCCGCAATAACAAACCGGCCTGTTTCCTATATTTCGTCAATATATCTTTCAAAAAGCGAAAACCCCTGTGTGAACCGTTGCTTGTTCCGTAGGAAATATTTATAACCGCCGGCATACGAAGTTCCGCCGCCTTGTCTGTTATATATTTTATTCCCTCATAATATCAACTGTAACAACAGGCTTATTGGGATTCAGCTTTACCCCTATAAATGAACCCTCCGGCGCCGCTCCGGCATACCTTCCGCCGCTCTCTCTGCCGTTTCCTCCCATTGCTCCGGCTATAGCCGTTCCGCGACCTGAAACATCATAGGGCTTAAACTCTCCTTCCCCTGTTTCCAAATATTTGTTTATATAGTTTTCGTCATATTCTCTTCCTTTATATAAAACACCGGAAAGAGTTTCCCCCTCGGACAGATCCCAAATATATAAAAATCTTGTTTTTCCCTCATCATTCAAAAAATCTCCGTGGGAGAAATCAAACCCCGAGTCTATAACCCCCAAAATAATTCCTCTGCCTGTCAAATTTAAGCCATTTTCCCTTGTTTCCGTTATACAGCTGCCCTCTGCCGCCGCAGTCAGCATAAAGCGCCAAATTTCTGGGCAGCTCCAAATATTCAACCTGTTCGTCCCCTGCAAGGTCGGCGATACGTCCGTAGGGAACAACAATAATTCCGTAGCCGAGAGACAAATCTTCGCCCTGTGCAGCAAATTTTTCCGTAAGTTCTTCAAAACTCCCGTTATATTTAACAATAACGTCGATATAGTCCATCTACTCACCGAATTTACACTTATTACTGCATTATATGCAGAAAAAGCATTTTTGAATTTTAAAATGCTTTTTGATTTTTAATTAAGCAGTTTTTCAACCGCTGCGGCTACTCCGTCATTATCATTGCTTTCAGTAATAAATTTCGCCGCCTCTTTTACGGCTTTTGAGGCATTCTTCATTGCATAGGAATACCCTGCCGCCTTAAGCATTTCTATATCATTTTCTTCATCACCGAAAGCCATAACCTCACCAAGGTCTATTCCCAAAGCAGAACACAGCTTTTTAAGCCCTCTGCCCTTGTTTATGCCCTTTTTGCTTATTTCCATATTATGGGGAATTGAAGAAGAGACTTCCATTCCGATTTTTTCAAATTTTTCCTTAAAGCGTTCGAAAACTTCCTTTTCAACATAAATAGAATGAAGCTTTTCGGCACTCTTTCCTTCAAGGTTTTTAAGAACATCGTCACAGGGAATAATTATCCTCTTAAGCACATTAAGAGCCGGCTCCCCAAGTGACTGATTTTCATATTTTGCAAAATCTTCTTTATTTAAATATGTATTTCCTCCGCAGTATACCTCTGTAACAATCCCCTCTTTTGCAAGAGTTGCGTAAATATTCTTCCATTCTTCATATTCTATAAAATCCGCCGAAATAATTCTGCCGCTGCTGTCCGCAGAAGCCGCACCGTTTGAAGTCATTATATAATCTACGGCTCCAAGCTGTCTTATAACGTCATCTAAAAGGCAGTAAGCCCTTCCGCTTGAAATTGCAAGCTTTATTCCCTTTTCACTGGCACGCTTTAAAGCCTTTATATTTCTTTCCGAAATAGTAAGATGATCGGAGGTAAAAAGTGTTCCGTCAAGATCCGTTACTATTAATTTTATCATTGTCTGTTCCTCCCGATTTTTATGTAACATAAAGCCACACTGTTTCACCCAAAGCAGCACGGCTTATATCGTTTGTTTAAGAATACAGCTTAAAAGCCGTAATACATATTCTCACTGTCATATTTTATTGTCATTACGGGAGATGTACCCCCTGAGGCTATATTTACATATCTTACTCCGTCCTTTATGTTAACAGAAGAAAGAGAACCGCCGTTTGAAACAACAATAACATTCTTTCCGTCAAGAAAGGCATTTTTAAGAACCTCGTGAACAATTTCAGCCTCCCGGCTGTCAGAGAATTTTCCGCTGCCTGTAGCATACATATCACTTTTAACCGTAACAACAACATTGTTTGAAGAAAGTCTGCTTACGTAATCGTCAAAATACCTTATCTGAGTATCGTTTGAACTGAGAAGTGTTCCGTAAGCAGTTGAAAGATTTACAATTGAAATATTGTCATTTCCGGCTGTTGTATAGTTTGAATACCAGCTTGCGGTAAGTCCTTCAAGCCCCGATGCCGTTTCGTCTGCGCCCTCGGCAAATATGTAAAGGCTTGACGTATCTGAGGGTGTGTTTGAAATATTCATAGAGCTGTCAGGTTCAACAGATATTGAATACGAACCGGTATCCGCCGACAAATCGTCAAAATAAAGTGTTCCACTTAAGGCTGTGTCTCCTGTTGTCAAAACTGCGGCATAAACCGACATAACCTGTATGGGATATGTAACCTCTGAAGGAACCAAACCGCTTAAATACTGCCAGCCGGAAAAGTCTAAGCTGTCTGTAAGGGTTATGTTATAGCTTGTTTCATTTGCATCTCTTATGTTTATTTTAACAATAACACCGTTGTTTTCGCCTTTAACATACATTCCAAGCTCCGAAGGGGTTCCGCTTACATTAAGCCTGTTTGCAAAGCTTGCATATGCACACTGAACGGAAGACGTATTTGCCACAAAATTATAGCTGAGCCTTACACTTGTGTTTCCGCTTGTTCCCACACCGTACTGAATTCCTGCATCGCCGCTGAAACTGCCGTTTTCGGGAAATTTAAGAAATTCTACCGCCGGCGCACTTTCAATATTGTTTATAACCTCTGTTGTCTTTCCCACATAAACAGATGTGCTGCCTGATATGCCTCCCATATAAGCCGTTATTTTAACCTCGCCTGTTCCCGTTGCGGTAAAATAGCCGTCTTCTGATACATAGCCTTTTGAAGAGTCGCTGACCTCATAGGTTAAAAGACTGCTGTCTACTGTTCTGCCGCCGAAACCGTCTTTGTTATATTCCGCCGCCGTAATCAAGGTGGACTGTCCGTTTTCGATAATCTGCGTCGAAGGAGTAAGCGTAAGCATAGATATTTCCGAAAGAACGGTTATATCCGCCTCTCCCGTTACAACAGTTCCGTCTGAAAGAGTTGTTTCGGCAATTATTTTGCCCACACCCTCAGAAGAAGGGGTAAAGCTTAAGCCGTCAAAACTTCCTTCAACCCCCTCAACAGACAGGCTTATACTATCGGAAGAAAGGCTCATTTTATTATAAAGATTGTCATATGCCTGATAACTTAAATTATAGTTAAGCCCCTTTACCAAAACATTATCATCTGCCGAGGTTGTTATTTCAATAAAGCCCAAGCCCGTATATGTTCCTACGGAGTTTATCCCTACAGCGTTGGCTACTGCTCTCTGGGCGCCGTCGGAGGGTGTGTTTACAACCTCAAGACTTTCCTCACCCTGAGGCTTTATAACCATTGTGGTGGAGCCGCCGCCGTCAAGCTGAATTGCGTCATAAGCCCCAAGCTCTCTCATAATTTCAGAACATTCGTAGCTTGTAGCGCCTATGCCCTTAACTCTGCCGTCTATGCAGAGAATTATTATTTTGCTTTTATCCTGACTTACGCCTATACAGGTTCTGGGGTTTCTGCCTGAGGGACTTATAATTTCCCCTTGGGCTATTGTTTCGCCGTTTCTCAAAATTTCACCGCCGCCGGATATACCGAAGGAAATTTCACTCATAGATTTTGCCGGACGGAAAACAAAGGTTCCGTTTTCAACAAAGCTTACTGCCTGTCCTACCGAATAATAGCCTATTTTGCTTTCTCTTGTGGAGTTATTCATAACAATTATGTAGCCCTCCTCGGGAACTTCTACGGTTTCTCCCGGTTCGGAAATATAGGATATTATCCCTGTATCAACAACTATTTTGGTAAGGTTTGAATTTCTTTTGTCAAGATCCGCTGTTGAAGTTATAGCCTGTCTGTCAAAATAAACAGGCTGTGGAAAATCGTTATATTTGTTTTTTCCCGAAAGCTCTATTATCGTTTCATTTGAATTGTAGAAGCCCACCGATGTTTTTAAATAATCCACAAAGGCAACGCCGTCGGAATCTATAAAAAAGCCGGCATAGTTGTTTGCATCACCGTTATAATAGTTTTTCGCCTCTTCAAGCTCTCCGTCGGAGAGAACCTGACCCATTGACGAGCCGGGGTTTCCGCTGCCGAAATAGTCGCCGTTTACAGCCGCAACAACACCGTTTTCCGAAGAAATAGCCAGTGTACTTTCCTTATAGCCGTATTCCTCCGTTGACTTTATAACATCAAGGTCTACATTGTCATCATTTGCGTCTATTGTCAAGGCATACATATAAAGCCAGCCGTTTTTTGTAACCCTTGTAATTTCATCATATGTAACCCCCCGTGTAATCGTCTGGGTTTCCTTCATTTCATAAAGCAGATTGTCGTCTGCTGCTGCGTTTACACCGAAGACCGAAAAAGCAAGCCCTAAAGTCAAAGCCCCCGCCGTAAGCAAGTTTTTAAAACATTTCAACTTCTATCATCTCCTCATAGTTTTCTTTTACAACTACAATTATAACGTATTTTCCCCGTGAATACCATACCTTTTCAAATATTTAATAAAAACGTAACATTTTTGAAACAATTCTTCTTAAGTTTCAGTCAAGTTCCTTAAATATAAGAGGTTTTTTCTCTGGAATTTTTTTCTTTATGCAAACCGCACCTTGTATTATATTTGCTCCCTCAATGCATTTTTCCTTGCTTTTTGCAAATACTTCGGCAATAGTCTCTCCCGGTTTTACACTGTCGCCTAAACGTTTTTTCATTATTATACCGGCATTTAAGTCTATTTTGTCATCTTTCGAAAGTCTTCCGGCGCCCAGAGCCGCCGATGCTTTTCCGATTTCGTATGTATTTATTTCATATACAAAACCGCCGGCTGCCGCCTTTACTTCAAGACTGAAGGACGCCTTTCCCAAAAGATTATAGTCATAAAGGGCGGCGGGGTTTCCCCCTTGTGCCTTTATTATTTCTTCAAATTTCTTAAGTCCTTTGCCGTTTTCTATATTTTCGTTAAGCATATCAAGCCCCTTCGCAGTGTTTTCAGCTATGCCGCCCAAAACAAGCATTTTACTCCCCAAAGCAAGAGCAACTGTTTTTAAATCATTGTCAATATGCCATTTTAATATCCCCGCAGCCTCAATAACCTCAAGAGAATTTCCTATATTGTTTCCCAACGGCTGATTCATATCCGTTATAAAGGCCGCTGTTTTTCTTCCTGCTTTCTTTCCTGCGGCAATCATTGTTTTTGTAAGTCTTTCCGCCTCTTCGGGAGTTTTCATAAATGCGCCGCTGCCCCATTTTACATCAAGAACTATTGCGTCGGCTCCTGCCGCCAGCTTTTTACTCATTATACTTGCGGCGATAAGGGGTATGCTTTCAACTGTTCCCGTTACATCTCTCAGAGCATAAAGCACCTTATCGGCAGGCGCCAGGTCAGACGTCTGCCCCATTATAACAGCGCCGCAGCTTTTAACCTGTTCAACTGCCCGGGTGGGGGTCAGTTCAACCTGCACACCTGGAATGGATTCAAGCTTGTCAAGGGTTCCGCCTGTATGTCCCAAACCTCTGCCGCACATTTTAACAACAGGCAGCCCCAAAGAGGCCGTAAGAGGAGCAAGAATAAGGGTTGTGGTGTCGGCAACTCCCCCTGTACTGTGTTTATCAACCTTTATTCCCGGTATGGCGCTTAAATCCAGAATTTCTCCCGAAGAAGTCATTGCCGCTGTAAGCAGGGCAGTTTCTTCATCGTCAAGACCGTTTAAATATATTGCCATAAGCATAGCGGCTATTTGATAATCAGGTATAGTTCCCTCGGAAGAACCCTTTATGAAAAACTCGATTTCCTCTTTTTTAAGCTTATTTTTGTCTCTCTTTTTGATTATTAAATCGGTAAAATTCATAATATCACCTCACCCTGCTTTTTAAACTGTATTTTAATTTTCCTCAAGCATAAGATTGCTTACGGTGTTTATATATTCTTGATAAACATCTAAAGCGGCAAGATATTCATTGTCATAGTCTTCAAGGCTTTCCCATATTTCGTCCCTGTTATATATCCACTGAACCTCATCGCTTTTAAGATATTCATATTCCGACATAACCTGTCTGAAATATTCTATGTTGTTGTCTCCCGATTCCGCTACCATATCCATCGCAGCATACAGCATATAGATTCTGCTCCAGTCAAGATAGCTTTCGGCATAGTCATAAGACATTTTAGCCCCTTCTGCATTGTCTTCTTCGACAAAAAATACAGATGTGCCGAAGGCATCATAATAATTTGTTTTTCTTGTGGATTCATACATATCGAAAAAGTCGATATAATCGTAAAGGGGTATGTTATACTTTTCGAAAATACCGTAGGTGTCTTCGCTTATACCCGTTTGGGGGTTAAGGTTATCCTCCACAATTTCCTTATGTTTATCGACAGTATCGAGAAAAGCCCTTTTTGAAGTCTCGTCTCCCTTTGTATAATATTCCTCCAAGCTGTCAAGACAGGCTGTGTAGCTTCCGTATATATTGTTTTCACATTCCAAAATCGGTCTGTAATCTTCAACAAGCCATTCTCTGAAAGCTGTTTCGTCTTTATTTTCATTTCCTCCGCAGCCCGTTAAACCCACAGCGCAAACTATTGTAACTGCCGCAAAACGGCAAATTTTTTTAATCATAATAAATCTCCTTTTATATTTCCGCTCCTCTTATAAAGTTTAATTTCAAGCCGATTTGCTCAAGCTTTCTGACAAGACCTGTGTTTCCGTCTAACAGCGCCGAAAGCTCAGCTCCGTCAAGAGAGGCTGTTTCAGCCGAATATTCCATAAGAAAAAGGTCGGTTTTTTTAAGCTTTTCAATTTCCGTCCTGCTGTTTTTATTTATGGATTTTTCAATCTGACACAGTCTGTAAGCCTCTGTTTTCTTTAATACAAACAAATATTCTTCATAGTTTTCGAAAGCCTCTTCAAGCTGTTTGTCGGAATATCTTGAATCTTCTCCTAAAGCATATTCAAGTCTGTCATAAAAATCCGCCGCCCAAAGGCAGTGGTCATAGGCTGTTTGAAAATATTTTTCCACAGCCTCACTGTCAAGACCGAAATATAAATAGTCTTCAGGCTCGGCTTTGATTTTATATTTTTCGGAATTTTCAAAAAGCTCCTTTGTGTCATAAAGAACTTCAAGAGCCTGAACTCTGCCTCCCGAATTCATTGCGTCAATAACTTTGTTTTCTTTTGTAAGCATCTGTGTCATATACATAGTTTCCATTTGCATCAAAGACATAAGGGTGTTATTTGCCGCTGTTTCCGCCCTGCCTATGGGGTGAGTTCCCGGGGTGTAATAATAGCCGGCTGAAAAGACCGCCGAACACATAAGAACACTGACCAGACAAACAGGCACTCTTACCCCTACCGCCGCTTTAAAATAACGGTGCCTTATTTTTTTATAATCCTCTCCCAAACATGGTGCAAAATTCATATGGAAAATATTGCAGACACCACTGTCTTCGGTTATAAGGGCAGTGTCGTTTATAAGTATACCGCATAAAACAAGATTAAACCATTCCTCAAAGCTTTTTGTCCCTTCAAGAATATCTCCGGCTTTTCCCGAATATTTTTTAAATGCCCTTGAAAAAGCTCTGCTTTTAAGCCGTTTATACTCTCTTTTGCAAATTTTCTTCGCCCTTTCATATGTAATAAGCCTTTTCTTTAGTGTTTCGGCACAGAAAGCCGGAAACAATATTTCCAAAACATAAGAAAGCCTTATAAGACCTTTTTTATCAGTGGGAGAAATATTTTTATATGCATCGTAAAAACTGTTCACATAGCCGTGGATTATGTCGGAGGCAGTGTGGAATTCTTCGTGATAATCAACATTTTCCTTATATATGCTGCGGCTTTTAATATAAAGATTAAGCATTAGAGGATTTTTCAGAAGTTCTCTTAAATCCTCTGCATCGGGATAAGCAAGCCCCCTTTTGTTAAGGCTCTTTTTGACAACCTCGCTGTCAAAAGCCATAAGACGGCAAACCGAAAAATCTTCGCGCCCTTCGGGAATCTCTTTTCTTGTTGACACAAGAACAGATGCCCTCGGAAAATCCCTTACTTCTCTTATTTCCTTTACAAACTCCGCTGTACTGCCCGAAATTTCATTATACCCGTCAAGAAGAAGATACAATCCGCCTTTATTCCCCGTCATTATATCGTTCAGCCTCTTTATGCCGTCTTCTATGGTTGAAACCTCTTCGTTAAAATTTAGCTTTGAAACTATATATCTTCTTATAAAGCCGCTTTTTCCGTCAAATCTGTAAAGAGGAACATAGAAAAACGCCTGTTCATCGGGGTTATATACTCTTGTTTTATCATACCACAGTCTTTTTAAAAGGGTTGTCTTTCCTATACCGCCTTCGCCCCAAATTACACAGCTGCCTGCCTTCGGCAGTTCTTTCGGCAAAATCTGCTTATCGCCGAATAAAACCTTGTTTTCGAATAAATCTTCTTTAAATTCACCGCAAAGCTTTCGGCTGGTTTCCCAAACAGAGCTGTGGGTTACCCCCTCGTTGTTTATTCTGCCTATAAGCTCCCGAACATCTGATATAAGGGTCTCTGCTGTTTCATATCTCAGTTTCGGGTCTGTCCGAAGGGATTTTACAATAATTTCCGCAAAAAGCTGTTTTGCCGTTCGGGGCAAAGATTCAATATTTTTGTTTTTCAGAAGTCTGTTTAAATTTCCCCTTGTAAACTTAAATACACTTCCCGTAAGAATATAAATAAAAACCAAAACGCAGGAATATTATATATCCGATGCCGCTGTCGGTGCCCCTATTCCCTTTAATTTAAGCTCAGGGGCGGAATAATCGGGGTTGATGCTGAAATAATTATCCTTTTCATTATCACCGTTTATATAATAACAGCTGTTAAAATCTATAATCAAAACACGGTATTCGCCGTTTGAATCGGTAATTATTATATTATCGGGGCTTATATCAAGATTTAAAATACCGTTTTTATGGAAGGTGTTTACTGCTTTTAAAAGCTTTATTAAGAGATAAGCTGCCTTTTCAGGTTCGGAAAATTCTTCCCTTCTTTCCTTTAAATTGGGCAAAGCGTTAAGACTTAAAATAGTGTAAAGCGTACCGCCGTATTCAAAAGAGTCGAAATTCATGCCCAAACTGTCGGGATTTTCCTTAAGAATATCCATATGAGCTGTATTTCCCTGTATAAAGCTTTTCTTATGAATATTATATAAATTCTCCCCTCCGTCTTTTACGGCAATTTTCCCTCTTTCGTCTCTGTAAATTGTTCCCTCCGGGTCATAGGGAAAAAGCTCCTTTACAATACACCTGTGGATTCCCTTTTTCAGAGCGGAATCTTCATATTCCGCAGTATACACAAGTGAATTTCCGCCTTTTCCCAAAAGCCCCGTAATTTTAAGTTTAATTGAATTATAGTTTAATATACTGCCGCTTTCAAGGGCTTTTCTTTTATCATTCACATTAAGTTCACCCCCGTGAAAAATTTTATAATCGCTTTAAAGAATCGCTGATTAATCAGCTCATCGTTTCCTTAATGATATTTATTGTAAGCTGCAGTTCATTCAAAACTCACAAAATGCCTGCTTTAGCAGTCATCGCCGTTTCACGGCTGAACTGTTATTATTATAAAGCATTATAAATTTTTCGGGTCGGTTTCACCGTCTGTTCCTATACCGAAAATTTCGTTTATTATCCTTTGCATTTCCTCCGCCATAACTTCATTGTTATTCATTTTAAGAGTATAAAGAACAACCCAGTCAAAAGGGTTTCTCGGTTCTAAAAGGGCAAAACCGCATTCGGAAAGTATACAGTTAAGTCTGTTATAGTGCTCCTTAAAAATCTCCTCTTCCGTAAGTCCTTCTTCGAAAATAAATTCGTAAGGGGCATTTTCGATAATTCCTTCCGTAATAAGATAAAGCAAAACCAAAACCTTTCGCTTAACGTCTTCCCGACGGCACATCATATTTTTAACCGAGGTTGCGGAAGGCCAATATCTTTTTACGGCTTTCTGAATATATGTAAGTCTGTCGCTTTTTAAATCTCCCGGCATGTTCATTCTGAGATAGCTTTCAACTGTTTTCTCAATTGAGAATCTATCCTCTTCCGCCTTTGTAAAATCCTTAAGGTTTACATCAGGCTCAGTCAGAACCTCCATAAAATCAGTAAAATATTCATAAGCGGTATTATGCAAAACACCAAGCTTGTCTAAATTACGCATATAAAAAGCCTTGAATTCATCAACCGTTTCCACTTCAAGAAATTCGCCGTAAAGGGTTTCGGTATATACCGTTTCGCCGCCCTTTGTTTTAGGGGGAAGGGGCAGACTTTCGAAAAGCTCCGTCGCCTCTTTATAGCCCATATGAGTTTTAAAAGCAAAGGCATAAACAAGCTCTCCGGGATTTCTGTAGTGAAAACCGCTGTCAAAACATACCGCCGTAAATTTCTCCGCCTCTGCTAAATCCATATCAAGGGCAAAGCAAATTTGAAAACAGGTTTCTCTGTCAGAGGGTTCATATTTTCCGTTAAGCCAGCCCCTTACTTTTCTTGCCGCACTGTTTTTGCTCAAGCCGGGCATATATTCACAGAGCCTGCCGACAAGAGCGTTTTTATCGGAATCACTCTTAATATACTTTCCCAATCTTTCGGCAAAGGTTATAACCTCAGCCTCCTCACATAAATATCTGTAAGCCTCTTCGGCAGTCATATCCGTTCTTGCTATATGATTAAATTCCTTCTGAGAAATCAAAGTCAGCGCCATAGCCTGCCCCCTTTTTATTAAAACAAGAGTCTTTCACTGTTTTTGTAAAATATGTTTTCAAGGTCATTGTCCTTAAGGTTTTCGAAAAGTACTGCCTCAACATACATTTTCGGGTTTGTTATGGGAAAATCCGTTCCGAAAAGAATTTTTTCCGAACCCGCATTATTTACAAGTGTTTTTAACATACCGAATCTGAAAAGACCGGTTCCGCTTAAATCAAGATAATAATTGTCATACTTTTTAAGCATCTCCGTATGTCTGTAATAATGAGCCTTTTGGTGAGGGTGGGCAGCCGCAAATTTAAGATTCTTAAATTCCTTAACTGCTTTTTCAAGACCGTCCATATCCGTTTCACCGTCGGTATGTATTGAAATAACCATTTCCGCCTTATCCGCCGCCTTGTAAATTTCCCTTAAATTATCATCATAGAGATAATGCCAGCTGTTATAATAGGGCACAAGCTCCCCTATAAGCTTAACTCCCCTTTTTGCCGTATATTCTATTTCTTCAATAGATTCTTCGACATATTCGGGGTGAATATGTATTCCCGGTATGTAAAAATCTCCCCACATATCCTTAAGCTTAAGAGCCTCTCTGTTAAGGCTTTTAATTTCTTTAAAATCCTCTGTTTTATATATAACCGAACCGCAAATTTTGCTTATTCCGGCTTTTTCAATATATGTTCTGAAATTTTCAGCGGTTACGATTCCGTCATAAAAGCAGACATTGCTCCTTTCCTTTATAAAAGGGTGGGTATGAAAATCAATTATATTCATAAACTCATCTCCTTAAGACCAAAACCCTGTCTCTGTCTTCATCAAAAACTTCGGGAGGGCAAGCCTTAAATCTGTCTTTGCTTATTTTGCCCAAATAGCTGTAAATTCCCTTTGAAGGCGTAAACCACCATGCATCAAAGCCCTTATAATTACTTGTGTCAAGTTCGAATTCCTTACCGAGCCATGTATAGGCAAAGAGAAAATCTCCTCCGGCAAAAACCGCAATTCTTTCGTGTTTTTCTCTCTGACCGCCAATAATAAGCTCATCTTTCACCTCGCCGGTTGTAAAATTAACGGAGGTTACAAGGTCTTTTAAATATTTCATCTGACCGGAACCTTCGTGATGAAGAGATATTTTCCAGTTTTCTCTCACGCCGTAATTATTTACTCCCTGTGTAGGCTCGTCCTTTCCGCCGTAAAACTGCATAACTGAGTTGTCTCCGTAGGTATGACCGCAGGCTCCGGCAAAAACCGACCAGTAGGCATACCGCCTTACGTGGGTTGCCGTCCAATAAGGCTGTGTGGGGTCGTGAAGCCCCTGTAAAATCCATTCATATGAAGGCTCGGCATCAAGAGTGGGCTTTAATGGCAGTCTTTCTCTGTCACGAAGAACATACTTCCAGTTGTCTTCTCCGAAAAAGCCCTCGGCTCTCTTGTTATCGTCCCATCTGCCCAGTGAGCCTTGGTCATATCTTCTGTGACCCGACTGGAACATATTAAAATCAAGCCAGTCTCTGTCGTTAAACCATGTAGAAGATGCACAGCGGCCGAAGGGGTGGAAGGTTATAAGTCTGTCGGGATTTTTCTCCTTTAATATTCTGCCCATTGTGTCATAGATTTTTTCAAAGCCCACAGGTCTTATATCTCCGCCCAAAACCCAGACAATATTATCATAATTTTTATATCTTTCGCCTATAAATTCAGCATACCTTTCCACGTTTTCTTCTGTTATAACCCCTGCCTTTAAAAGACTTCCCCAACAGGGCAGAAGAGCCATATAAAGCCCGAGTTCACCGGCTTTTTTAATCACTCTGTCACAGTGCTCCCAATATTTTATGTCTTCAACATTACAGTTGGGTATGTACATTTTGTTAATATCACACAGCCCCTCCGTAGCATAAATAAGAACCGCCTGAATAACAGTAAAACCCTTGTCTGCTCTGTTTTTAAGATAAACAAAGGCATCTTCCTCTGTCAGCTTATGAAAAATAAGCCAGCCCGTATCTCCCAGCCAGAAAAAGGGCTTTCCTCCGCAGGCCAAATATTTTTTATTCTCGCTTATTCCTAATTTTTCCATATTCTTTTCTCCTATCTGTTTTTTAACAAGTCTCCCCTTTAGGGGAGCTGTCAGCTGAAGGCTGACTGAGAGGTTAGGCTCTGCACACCGGAACTTGACACCGACTTCGGTTTCGAGCCTAACCTTAATTCAAAGAAAGTATCGGAGCCTTTAAGCCCCGATACTCCGTTTTACAGTCTGTTATATATTCTGAAAACAAAGAGATAAACTCCGTCCCAAAATAAAGTTTTTGTACACTTTAAGGCTTTCTTTTTAAGCCGTGCTTTTATGAAATTCACATAAATTCCCCCTCTTTTACAGGGATTGTATACCGCCTATTTTAAGACCCATACTCTTTGTAACTATGGCTGTTTTTGTTTCCGGCTCCCAGTCAACCTCTGCGTCTATAGCCTCGGCAACCGTTCTTAAGGGAATCATAAATCTTCCCTCATAAATCTGCTGGGGTACGATAGGGGTTTTTGCTTCTCCGTTTACATAAATAACATCGTCTCCGGCTGTAATAGACACCGTATACTTACTGCTCGTAAGAGTTGCCGTTTTTGTTTCTTCATCATAGCTTACATCAAAATTAAGCTCTTCAAAAACACCTCTTACGGGAACAAGGGTTGTGTCTTCAACAATAATACCCTGTGTGTCGATAGTATTTCCGTTTACAACAACATTTACTCCGCCGTCGGCATAGGCTGCAGAAGAAAATGTCATAGCAGCTGTGGCAAAAACCGCAATAAATTTTTTCATTGTTTTCAGTCCTTTCTTAAATTATATATATATCAGTGAATAGGTTCCTCATAATATTCCTGACTGTCAGCCGGAGCCTCGGCACCGCCCGAATCGCCGGAAGAGTCATAACTGCCTCCGCCGCCGTCGTCATAATAGCCGCCTCCGTCGTCTGAACCGTAATCGTAATCATAATCCAAATCACCGAATTCGGCATCATAAGCATCTTGCAGATCATCGTCCGAGGGGTTAAGATTAACGTCACCGGAAGAGTAGGAACTGCCCGAGCTGCTGCTTGAACTGCTCGATGAATTTGAACTTGAATAGCCTGTGTTATAGCCGTAATCATAACCCGAATTTGTATATTTGCTGTCGAGATAAAGACTTCCCGAATGTCCTCTGCAGTATTCCGTCGGTTCTGTTCCCTTTACAAAATATTCATTATGTCCGGAACAGTTTCCGCCGGGCAGAAGACCGCTGTATGAACAAACATAAACCTGGGTAACATCGGAAGGCATTTCTAAGTCTTTGACTTCCAAATTCTCGTGGATTTTTTCCATACAAGTCCGCCATACAACCATATGCGCCGACTGATTCAGACCGTTCATATTTTTGACTGTACTGTCATATTCGTCATATCCAAGCCAAATTCCGGCTGCATAATAAGGCGTTAAGCCTACAAAGGTTAAGTCCTTTGTATCTGTTGTTGTACCTGTCTTGCCGGCTATCAGCATAGCTGAATTTACAAAGGCAGCGCTTGTACCCGTACCCTTTGTAATAACGTCTTTCATCATATCTATAAGAACATAAGCCGCCCCCGAAGAAAGAACCTGTCTGTCTTCAAAGTCTGTATCATAGTTTAAAAGCTCATTTCCGTTATGATCCAAAACCTTTGTGTAAAGTGTGGGCTTTTTATAGACACCCTCGTTTCCTATTGTGCCGTAGGCCGCCGTAACCTCAAGCTGTGTTACACCGTTTGTAAGACCGCCCAGCGCCGTAGCAAGGTGTGCATCGTCTTCAAGGGTTGTAAAACCGAAATTCATAAGGTAGTCATAACAGGTATTAACCCCTACCATATCCATAGCTTTAACCGCCACAATGTTCATTGAGTTTTGTACACCCAGTCTGGGGTTAGCCATACCTCTGTAGCTGCTTCCCCACCAGTTTGAAGGGGAATAACCGTCGGGAGAAGTAAAGGGAGAGTCTTCAATAGGGCTTGCCGCTGTTAATATACCGGTGTCTATACCCGGGGCAAAAGCCGCAAGAACCTTGAAAACAGAACCGGGCTGTCTTGCCGAGGCTGTCGCTCTGTTAAAGCCTCTGTTTACGGTTTTTTCGCCTCTGCCGCCTATAAGAGCTTTAACATAGCCCGTATGGTAGTCTTCTATAACCATAGCCGACTGAGGTTCAACGGTATATGCGGATCTTTCCGCAAGTATGCTTTCATTGCTGCCCAGTTCGCTTTCAACCTGGGCTTTCATTTCCGCAACATACTCTTCGGCTGCCTCTGTGTTCGTTACATATTTGCTGTATTCCGAATGTTCAAGCTTTCCCGTCTCATTGTCCTGAACGGAGACTGTATAAGCCGCTTTCAGGTTATATACAGCAGCGGGGAAAAGTGAGTCGTCGGAAAATGTATCGTCAAGCACCTTCTGAATACTTTTATCCCATGTTGTATAAATCTGTAAACCGCCGTTATATATAAGATAGTTTGCCTGAGCCTCGCTTATACTGTATTTATCCTGAAGATCTTCGGAAACCTGGTCAAAAAGACTGTCTATAAAATAAGTATGGATTGTTGTTGAGTCGGTTGTAGTGGTGTTTGTAGATGAAGAAATATATGAATATACGTCTTCATTTATTGCCTCGTTATATTCTTCGTTTGTAATATAGCCCTGCTCCAACATTTTCTTTAAAATTTCAGACTGTCTTGTTTTGTTTTGATCGGGGTTGTTTCTGGGGGAATAAGCCGAAGGATTGTTTGTAATAGCCGCAATTACGGCACACTCCGCCAAATCAAGTTCCGAAACATCTTTATTGTAATAGCCCTGAGCCGCAACCTGAACACCGTTATAGCCGTGAGCCAAATATATCGTGTTCAGATAAAGCTCTAAAATATAGTCCTTTGCCGTTTCCTTTGAGCCTAACTCTTCCGCAAGCATAGACTCATATCTTACGGCAAGATACTGCTCCTGAATTTTAGACTCGATGTCATTTCTTGTTACCTTTGTAACATTGTTTTTAATAAGCTGCTGAGTTATTGTAGACGCACCCTGAATACTGCTGCCCGAGAAAATCGAATAAGCCGCTCTGGCAATACCCCTGAAGTCAATACCGTTGTGGGTATAAAATCTTTCGTCCTCAATAGCAATAAAGGCATGCTGTAAATCTATGGGAATTTCCTCAAGAGAAACATAAACTCTGTTCTCCTCTCCGTGGAATTCATCAACCTGCAGCCCTGCGTCATCATATACAAAAGAGGTATATGAGTCAGGCTCTATAGAGATAAGCTCCAGCGCCGGAGCATTTCTTATAATTCCTATATAAACACCCAAGCCGGCGCCTACACAGGCAAAAATCACACTGAAAAAGACAATCAGCGCCAATTTTATAACAAACTTAAAGCCCCAGAAAATCCTCTCAAAGACATTCATATCTTTAAGTTTTTTTCTTTTACTTCTTTTCGCTTTCTTTTTAGCCTGTTTTTCAAGCTTTTTTCTTTCTCCCGGCGACAAATCTTCCAAACTTCGCTCGGAAGGTCTTCGGCCTTGTGATGCGGCGGCCTGATATATTCCGCTGTTATGGTTTTTGTTTCCGGCTGAAGACGTATTTCTGTGTGAAACAGTGCCCCCTGCCGCAGAACTTCCGGCTGAAGTGTTGTGCGATACAGTGTTTTTTGCCGAAGAACTGTGAACCGCACCGTCATGTAATTTTATGCCCTGAGTTCCGGCTGTATTTCGGCTCTGAACAGCTGCCGCCGAATGAACTGTTCTTCCCGATGCTGCCGCATTTGAAGATGTAGGGCTTGAAGACCCGTTTGCGGCTGCCATTTTTGCCTCCAGTTCTCTTCTCGGGGTAAGCCTGTTGTGAGGCAAATCCTCATCGGTTATAGGTCTGTTGGCTCTTCTTCTTGCCAAAGCCTCTTGTTCCTTTTTCTTTTCCGATTCCGTTTTTATAGGCTCCCTGTCTTTTTTGAAAAGACTTTTCGTAAGGCTTGTGACCAATATATTATAGTCGATTCTTTCGTCAATACCGTTTTGGGAATTTTTGTTCCCGGCGGAGTTATGTATTGAACCGTTGTTGTTTTCACTCATAACTTAACCTCCCTGACATAAGGAGCACTCATGCTTTTGATGTCCATATTAAACCCGACACCGAACAAATTTAAAAAGTGATAAATGAGCCGCTCCCATACATAATATTATAACATATAATATAAAAAATACAATAATCCATTTAACAATCATCTTGATGTCACGTACAAT
>JAJQBF010000072.1 GCA_021203425.1 Clostridiales bacterium
TGTGGTGATTTTTTGAAAATTTTACTTGACAAAAGGTCACTTCATAACAGGTGATTTTTATCAGGAAACGAGCTTTCATTAAGGTTAAGACTACTTACGGACAGAGACCTTTTACGGACTGTATGCTTGCAGCGGTTAAAGCCAAGGCGGCAAATATGCTGGGGAATTGATGATAAAAAGGAAATGAAAAATAATTTTACGGAAAAATACTGCGCTTCACGCATAAGCCGTGAAAAATTTTATCATAAATTAATCAAAGAAAAAATTTTTCACGGTGCTTGAATATATTAATATTGATGCTTTTTTATTGCTTTTCCGCTTGATTTTTCCGCCCGAATCGCAAAAAATCTTCTTTTCTATATGACGTTGATTTTTTGCGATTTAGCTAAAATTATTTTTCAACTTGAATTATTCATCATTTCCTTTAGATAACACAAAAATCACGAAAGGAGGCGGTTTGTTTTGAAGTATGCCACCGGGCTTTACTGCCGATTATCCCGGGAAGATATTGAAGCCGGGAAGCACAACATTCAGTCGGACAGCATTGAAAATCAAAAGCTGCTGCTGGAAGGCTACATAAAGAAGCACAGCGACGAATTTGATCTTTACGATATTTACATTGACGACGGTATTACCGGTATGACCTACGACCGAGCCGCCTTCAACCGTATGATGCAGGCGGTTTACGACAAGAAAATCAACTGCATAATCGTAAAGGATTTGTCGAGAATCGGAAGAGAACAGGTTGAAACTCTCAACCTAATACGAAAAGAATTTATTTTACACAACGTGAGGTTTATAGCACTTACAGATGATTATGACAGCCTGAATCCTTCCAAAAGCGACGGGCTGTCAACGTCTGTGAAACTGCTGTTAAATGACTATTACTGTGCGGATATTTCCAAAAAGGTCAGAGCCGCACAGAGGGCTAAAATGGAGCATGGGGACTTTATAGGTTCCCATGCCTGTTACGGCTATGTCAAGAGCAAGGAAAACAAAAACAAGCTTGTTATAGATGAAGAAGCGGCACAGGTTGTCAGGCGGATTTTCAGTATGTACAGGGAAGGCAAGGGCAAGATTTCCATTGCCAGAGCCTTAAACGCCGACGGCATACCCAACCCCACTACATACAAGCAGCAGGTTCTTCATATGAATTTTATAAATTCAAACAAGCTGAAATCTACAAACTACTGGACATACAGCACCATTCACAAAATATTGAGCAACAGGATCTATGCCGGGGATATGGTTCAGCACAAAAGCGAAATTAAGGCTTACAACATTCACAAGAAAATAAATGTTGATAAGAATGACTGGTGCATAATCGAGAATACTCACGAGCCCATAATTCCCAAAGAGGAATTTGAAGAGGTTCAGAAAATGCTTTCCGTTAAGCGGCGGCAGCTTAACCTTGATGAAAATCTGTCCAAATACACAGGGCTGTTTTTCTGTCGGGACTGCGGCAGGCGAATGAACAAATTTCTGTCAAAACCCCGTAAGGACGGCAGCCGCTACATAACCTTTAAGTGCAGCACCTATTCGGCACTGGGCAAAGAGCTCTGCACAATTCACTCTATTCGTGAAGACGAGCTTGACAGCATTGTCTTGGCGGAGGTTAAAAACGCTGTCAAATATGCCCTCGATGCGGAAACCTGCGAATACATAAAGGAAAAGGGCTTTCAAAAAATGACCCAAAAGGAAAATAAGCGTTTAGATTCTATGGATAAGAAGCTTGACGACTGCAAAAGCAAAAGAAAAAATATGCTTAACCACCTTGCAGAAGGCATAATAACCTCGGAGGATTTCAAGCTTTTTGACACCGAAAACAAAGCCGAGATGGAAAAAATTCAAGCCAACATAAAGGAGCTTGAGGAAAAGCTAAAAAACGAAACCAAAAGAATAGACGATTTCAACAATTGGCTTAATACGTTTCTTGAGTATAAGGACATTGAAGAAGTAACACGGGAGGTTCTTGTAAACCTTGTGGATAAAATCTACATATTGGAAAAAGATGATGAAAAGGAAATAGAAATACAGTTTAAATTTAAGAATCCCATGGAGTAACAAAACACTCCTGGGATTTATTTTTTCATTTAATAACATCGGCTTTTTCTACAATCATTCTTTTCAGCTCGGCGGCAACAGGCGTAAGGTCATTTATATTATGCGCTGCGATTCCCATGTCTGTTTGAATTTCGGGCAAAATCGAATATCTGTTAAGACTGTTGGGTGTTGTGTTCGCAACAAGCCTTGAAACTATGCCTATTCCGTTATTTTCATTGGCAAGGGCGATTACCGTTCCCGCCTGCTCCACAACAAAGCTTTTCGAAATATTCACAGGAGGATTTTTCAAATTTTCGCTTATGATTTCAAGACCGGACTTACAGAAAATCAGCGGCTCGGATATATCCGCAAAAGAAATCACACCCAAATCATTCAGTTTATTTTTTGATACGGCAATCATTTCGTCCTTGAACAGCACTTCAAAATCGAGCTTGCCGAAGGGTGATGACGTAATGCCGAAATCAACCTGATGCTCCTCTACTGCCTTTTTAATTCCGGCGGCGCTTGTTTCCATAAGCTCAACCTCAACAAAGGGATATTTCCTTTTAAATTCGGCGAATACCTTGGCAAGAATTACAGTTGTGACAATGGGCATTGATGCCACCTTCACCTTTCCGCCTATAAAATTATTTGAACGGAAAGCGGTCTGATACATTCTGTTTTCCATATCCGCCATCTGTCTTGCGATAAGCAAAATCCGGCTGCCCACATCAGTCAAAATCAAGCCCTTTCGCTTATCCCTGTGAAAAAGCTTCAAATTCAGCTCGTCTTCAAGATTTTTTACCGCCTTGCTGACAGCCGGCTGTGATATATAAAGCTCCTTTGCTGTTTCTGTAATGTTTCCTTTTTCGGCAACACTTAAAAATATATGAGGATTGTGATTTAACATAATCATTTGGTTATTACCTCATTAATAAATTTGCATTTGATTTATGATATATTGTAGCATATAATAAAATTACAGTCAAGAGCAAGAGAAATTTTTATGAATAACAATATTTTCAAGGAGGAGGACAAATGAACAAAAAGACAATTGTTGTTGTAGGGGCCGGAAAAGGTATGGGCAATCATATTGCTGAGAAATTCGCCGAAAATGATTTTCGTGTGGTTCTTGCGGCAAGGAGAGAGGAAAAGCTTGCCGAATATAAGGAAGAATTTGCCGCAAAGGGCTATGAGGTATACACAAAGGCGGCAGATGCGTCAGACACTGAGTCACTTAAAGATATTTTCGATTGGACGATTGAACAATTCGGTGTGGTTGACGTACTTGTATACAATGCAGCAATTCTCGAAGCCGGATTCCCTACTTCACTAAGCCAAGAAGAATTTGCAAAGCATTTTCAGGTTGACCTTGCAAGTGCATTATTTTGTACACAGCAGGTTATTCCGAAACAGCTTGAACAGAAAAACGGTACTATCCTTTTTACAGGCGGCGGCTTTGCACTTTACCCAATGGCGGAATACACCTGCGTTTCCCTTTTCAAAGCAGCTCTGAGAGCCTTAGCCTTCACCCTTAACCAAGAGCTTAATGAAAAAGGCATTTTTACGGGAACGGTAACGATTATGGGTAATATCGCAGAGGGAACACATTATGACCCCTCAAAAATAGCCGAAAAATATTGGCAGCTTTGCACTGAACGTAAAGATGTTGAAATTGTTTTTAAATAAATGGGGTGATGAAATGGAAAACAAACTGCTTAAGCTTATACTTAAAAGGCGGTCGGTAAGAAGATATAAGCCAAGTCACATTGATGACAATATAATTGAAGAAATTATGAAAATCGCCCTTACTGCCCCTAGCTCATTCGGGCACAGTGCTGTTGAGTTTGTGGTTGTAAGAGATCACGATACAATCAAAAAGATAGGAGCTTGTAAATCATTGGGAGGCTCACAGATTAACGGCGCTGATGCCGTAATCGTAACAACGGTGAAAACCGCAGACAAGCGGCAAAGCGAATTTTGGATTGAGGACGGGGCAATCGCCTCGGCTTACTTGCTCCTTGCCGCCGAACAGTATAATCTCGGTACCTGTTGGGTGCATATAAGAAACAGAATGGGTCAGCGCAAAACCTCCGATGAGGAAATTCGCAGTCTTCTCAGTGTGCCGAAGGGCTACACCGTTCTCAATCTTGTTGCCCTCGGCGAAAAAGCCGAACAAAAGCAACCCTACACAGAAAAAAATTTGAACCTCAGCTTAGTTCATTATGAAACATTTTAACAGATAAACGCAGAATCCCACAGAACAACTAACGCTCTGTGGGATTTTATTTTTTCATAAAAATATACCTTACCGACTCTGCTGTTTTCATATAATATAAGGCGGTTTATATCATTATATGTAAAGTTTGCTCATTTTCTCAACATAATTTACTCAATTAGTTTTTTTAAATGGGCACTGTCCCCAATTATTTTTTTCGGGATCATACCCCATCATACACTTTTCCCCCATAAATAATAATATTTACAACCTACGCAATAAAAACCATAAAAACCGTCTTTTCCTGAACCCATTTATATTTACCTCCTATTATCAAACTCATTTAATGAAGAATTAGCTACAGTTCGAACACAACATATTCAGATTTTAAAAGTCAGCATATTTTAGTAAACAAAATACTTCTGAATTACAAAAATCATTAGCCTGAATGTTTGTCTTATCTATGAGCATTTTTAGTCCTCCTAACCACATATAATCCTTGATTTCATACGCTTTTGTTATTGCAGTTTCAATCAACGGAATAAGTTCTTCTTTTTCAATATCAGCTAATACATCTATTGATATTAATGCTCCCGGCCAGTTAATATCTTGTAATAGCCAAATTAAATTAGGCAACAATAATTTATTCCTAGGGAAACCAATTTTACGAATTACATATACAGAATTTTGCCA
>JAJQBF010000020.1 GCA_021203425.1 Clostridiales bacterium
AATATCAGCTTAACGGCTTTAAAAGCTATAATACCGAAAATTACAGGCAGCAAAAATTTAATAGAAAAATGAAATGTCATTTCATATAAAAGAGTCCCTCCGTAAACTCTTCCGAAAACAGCCGTCGTAAGGCTTAAGCAAAAAATAAAAGTCAAAATCAATATTTTTGATATTTTTTTCATAATACGTCATTTCCTTTCTTTTCGAATTTTTCACTGAAAATAATATATATGCAGAGCAGAGCCGTTCCGCAGGTTACAAGTATGTCGGCAAAATTGAAAACAGCAAAGGAATGACCGAAAAACACAAAATGCAGATAATCCACAACATAGCCCAGCCTTATTCTGTCTATAAGGTTTCCCACTGCTCCGGCGGCAATTAAAATTACGGCAATTTTAACAACCGGCGGCGTATAAACCGTTCTGCTCCTTACGAAAAAAACAAATATTACCGCCAAAACAACAACAGTAAACAATATAAACAGCCATCTTCCCCCTGAAAGCAGCCCGAAAGCCATACCTTTATTTTCAACATAGGTTAAATAAAAGAAGTTGTCAATTACGCTGACCTGCCCTATGGGCTTAAGCACAACGGTAACAATATGTTTCAAAACAACGTCTTCCAAAACCAAAAAACAAAAAATCAAAACTGCTACTGTGTTTAACATTCACTATCACCCAGAATACTTAAAATGGCCCTGTTGACTTCTTCAGCCGTTACGTCCTTGTCTGTGTAAGCCTCTCCTATTTTCTTAAGGAGAACAAAGGTTATAACATTATTTTTGGTTTTCTTATCCATATACATCTGCTTGTGAATTTCTTCGGCACTTATTCCCGAAACCTTAACAGGCAGGTCGAAAAATTCAAGAAGAGCCTTTGCCCCGTCATAATCCTTCTCGGTTATAACTCCCCTTTCAAGGCTTATGAACAGCGCTGCCATAATTCCCACGGCAACACACTCGCCGTGAAGAAGTCTGAAACCCAAAAGTGTTTCAACGGCGTGACCGAAAGTGTGACCGTAGTTTAAAATCGCCCTAAGCCCTGTTTCTCTTTCATCTTTCGAAACAACATAAGACTTAGCCTTACAGGAGCCGTAAAGAACGTCTCTTACTGCATCGGCTTTAAGAGCTTTTATGTCTTCCTTTTTTTCATTCAGCATATTGAGATATTCTCTGTCAATAATATAACCATGCTTTATAACCTCTGCCATTCCGGCGGAAACCTCTCTCGGCGGCAATGTTTTTAAAACACTTGAATTCATAAAAACAAAAGCCGGCTGATAGAAAGCCCCTATAAGGTTTTTGTTACCCATAAAGTCAACACCTGTTTTTCCCCCTACCGAAGAGTCAACCTGTGACAAAAGTGTTGTGGGAATCTGAACGTAGGTTATACCTCTCATATATGTTGCCGCAGCAAAGCCTGCCATATCTCCTACAACACCGCCGCCCAAAGCAATAACAACCGATTTTCTGTCAAGCTTGTTTTCAGTCATTTTCGTGTAAAAATCATATATTGTATCAAGATTTTTTCTTTCCTCCCCTGCCTCAAAACAGATTGAAGAAAGAGAAAGAAAACAGTCCTTCAAAAGAGCCAAAACCTCGTCTAAATAAAGTCTTTTTGTATTCGTGTCACATATTATAACAGCCTTCCGTCCGAAAAGTTCGCTGTCTTCAAAGGCTTTTAAAAGCCCGTCGAAACTGTCGTTTATATAAATAGGGTACTGTGCCGATTTTGTGTCGGCTTTAAATATTTTCATTTCCGTTCCTCCGTCCATGGATAAAGTCCTTAATCTTTCCTTATATTGTACCAAATAACGGAACTTCTGTAAACCGCAAATTTTTATTTGTTTGAAAAAAACTTTACAGCCAAAAAGGGCGCCGCAAAAATACGGCAGCCCTTTTATACTGAAATTAAATTTTAAAACCGGTTCGGAAATGCTTTATTCGGCTGATTCAATATATTTTAAAACATTATACATTATAACAGCCGTTTCCGCTCTTGTTGTTCCGGCTTTGGGAGAAATATTTCCGTTTGAGCCGTTTACAATTCCTGCCTCTACCATTCCGATTATACTTTCCCAGGCATATGAAGAAATTTCATCTGTGTCGTTAAAATCCGCCAAAGCCTCTGTGTTGCTGCTGCTTAAGCTTTCGCCTGTTGCAGCCTCATAGGCTCTTGCCGTAAGAACCATCATATCCTGTCTTGTAATATAGTCTTCCGGTGCAAAAGAACCGTCGCTGTAACCTTGGGCAATACCCAAATCTTTGGCAAGACAAACATAATTTGCATAGTATTTGTCTTCTCTTACATCTGCAAAGCTGCCCTCTGCCTCACCTGAAACACCTAATGTATTTAAAAGCATAATTATAAAGTCAGCTCTTGTAACATTATTTTTGGGAAGGAAAGTTCCGTCATTATAGCCGTTTACAATTTTAAGAGACGCAAGGTAATTAACCGCCTCTGCCGCCCAGGGTGTTTCTTCTAAGTCGGGAAAAGCATATTCCACGGAAGTTTCCGCTGCTGTTTCGCTGCTGTCGTCAGCTGAATCTGAGTCTGTTGAACCTGTAGAACCCGTTGAGCCTGAGGAGCCCGATGAACCGCCGCCTGAGTTTGATGAAGAAGAATCGGAAGATGTTGAATCCGACGAAGATGAAGTTGATGCTGCGGTTGTTGTTTCGCTGTCGCTGTCGCTGTCTGAGCTTGAAGACGAAACAGTTGTTGTCGTTGCCTCTGATGAACCGGATACATAAATGCTGCAGGGTGTTGTGTCTACATCAAGAGAACCTACAGAATGGTCTGTTGACGCAAACATTGAAGACGTACCTACAATTTCGATTTCCGTACTTCCGGCGCCTACAACTTCAAATTCTGCCGAGAAGAGAATACCGCTTGAGGTTATTTGGTAAAGTCCGCCGTTTCCGCCGTAGCTGCCTGTTATTGCCGCAAGCTTTATTTCGCCAAGTTCTGCCGCCGTACTTACACCGTCGGGCTGTTTTTGATAAATAGGTGTAGACTTTTTAACAATAGCCGCAGCAGTGTCAAGACTTGCCGCACTTATAAGATATGACACTCTTGTGTCGGAAACGGGATAAGTTATGGCTTCGTCTTCGTCAACAGTTATACCCGATTTGAAAATAACAACCTCCGGGTCATAAAGAATGTAAAAAGTCATTGAATCGAACTGTGAGCTATTTTGAAGGTAGAACGAAACCTCAAATGTTTCTCCTATGTCCGTTTCAGCGTCAAAGCTGAATGAGCCGTTTGTGGGGTAAAGCGACGCATCTGCACCGTAAGCACAAACCGCCCCTGCTCCCAAAGTCAGCAGAGCAGTAAGCATTAAACCGAAAATTTTCTTTTTCATACCTTTCTCCTTTATATATAAAATTTGTACATATTTATTTTACATCAAAACGCCGAACTTTTCAACAGAATTTTTTAAAAACACACCGTTTTCTTGTAAAAAAGCAACAGTTAGATCCAAATGGGCTTATTATTCCGTTTTTGTCATACATATCTGTTTATAACCTGTCTGACAGGTTCGAAATAAGAGCTTCCGAACAAATTTAAATGATTAAGCAAATGATAGAGATTATATAAGTCCTTTCGTTCCTCATACCCCGGGTCAATGTGGTTTATTTCGTTATATACCCCGTAAAATGAATTCGGAAGTCTGCCGAAAAGCTCCGTCATAGCAAGCTCCGCCTCAAAATTTCCCACATAGACCGCCGGGTCGAAAATCCACGCTTTTCCGTCCGAGCCACAAATTGAATTTCCGCTCCATAAATCACCATGAAGAAGTGATGGAAACTCCGGTTCCGGCAGGAGACTCTCCGATTTGTCGAGCAGCTTTTCACACTTTCTTTTAAGTTCTGCGTCCAGTTTCTTTTCCGCCCTTTCCATTTGCGGCAGCAGACGGCAGTCTCTGAAAAATTCAGCCCAGCTTGAATTTGGAGTGTTTTTCTGGGGAGATGCCCCGATATAATTATCCGCATAAAAACCGAAAGAAAGCTCCCCGTTTTCCGACACAAATTCAGCTGTTTTTGCCCTGTGCAGCATAGCCAGTTCACGCCCGAAAGTTTCAGAATAGTCGTTTACTCTCAGCCCCGAATTTATATATTCCATAAGCAAAAAGGAAATTCCACGCTTTTTATCTGTTCCCAAAGCCAATACCTTCGGCACTCCTATAGTCTTTGCAGCTCTTAAAGCCCTTAAGCCTTCCTCTTCCGCCTTGAAAAAAGAAAAATTTTTGATATTGTTGCACTTCATAAATATATATGAGCCGTCTGAAAGGGTAAGCCTATATGCCCTGTTTATGTCGCCGCCGTATACCGCCTTTCCTTCGGCAATATGTATGCCCTCTCCGCAAGCCCCTTTAACCGCCTCTTCCAAAGTATAATATTTCATTTTTTCATTCCGCCGTTTCTTTAAATTTATAACCATAATTATAACCCTGATTTTCAGAATTGACAATATATTTTTGAATTAAATATCAATGAAAAACAGCCGCAAAAAAATAATAAACAAACGCCATTTTAAAGTTGTTTAATTTACGGATTTGTGTTAAAATATAATTATAATATTGATTCGGGTTTTTCACCGGGTAAAAGATGATAAAACATCAATCCCATTATTATACATAAGGAGGTATTTTTTTATGAGCGAAAGACGAAGCGGTGTATTAGTACACCCCTCCTCCCTTTATTCACCTTTCGGCATAGGTGACTTAGGCGAGGGCGCATACAGATTTATCGATTTTTTAAGGAAGGCAAAGCAGACCTTATGGCAGATTTTGCCTTTGGGTCATACAGGCTACGGAAACTCTCCCTATTCGGCTTATTCAGCCTTCGCCTGCAATCCCCTGTTAATTTCTCCCGACAAGCTTGCCAATGACGGACTTTTAGGCAATGGGGATTTGAGAAATATTCCCTACTTCGACAAAAACAGAGTTGAATATGACAGGGTAATAGAATATAAAGACGGTTTGTTCAGAAAAGCATTTGAAATGTTCAAAATGTATGCCGACCGAAAGCCTTTTCTTGAATACTGCCGTGAAAACGATTTTTGGCTTTATGATTATGCTCTTTATATTGCCCTTAAAAAGAGAATTATGAATCAAAGAAAAACAGAAAGCGTTCTTACGGATTTTGTAACTTTCGTGGAAAGAGCCAAAAACAAATTAAAAGACACCGAAATTATAAATATGTTCTACGGCGCCGCCTTTTCTTCCTTCCCCGAAAAATATTTAAACCTTACCCCCGAAACAAGACGGGAACTTGAGGAGGAATTAAAAGACGAAATCGAATACAACTGCTTTTTACAGTATGAATTTTACAAGCAGTGGTCTGCCCTTAAAAAATACGCAAACAAAAACGGTATTCAGATTATAGGCGATATGCCCATATTCGTTTCCTCGGACAGTTCAGACGCCTGGCTTCACAGGGAGCTTTTCTACTATGACAAAAAAGGCTTTCCTTCAGTAGTAGCCGGTGTTCCCCCCGATTATTTTTCAGCCACAGGTCAGCTTTGGGGCAACCCTCTCTACAGATGGGACTATCACAAAGAAACAAACTATGACTGGTGGACAAAGAGAATTCAGCAAACTCTTAAATACGTTGATATAGTGAGAATCGACCATTTCAGAGCCTTTGAAAGCTATTGGGAAATTCCCTATCCTGCCGAAACAGCAGAAAAAGGCGCTTGGCGAAAAGGTCCCGGAAAGAATTTCTTTGATGTTTTAAGAAGACGCTTAGGTGGGCTTCCCATAATTGCCGAAGACTTAGGAGATTTAAACCCCGAGGTTCATATATTAAGAGACGAGGTAGGGCTTACCGGAATGAAGGTTTTACAGTTTGCCTTCAGCGGAGCGGCAAACGACTTTCTCCCCCACAACTACAAAAATACAAACTGGATTGTTTACACAGGCACTCATGACAACAACACCACAATAGGCTGGTGGAACAACGATGTCAATGAACACGAGAAAAACTATGTCAAACAGTACATTAAAACAGACGGCTCCGACATTGCGTGGGATTTTATAAGGCTTGCGTTCTCCTCAATAGCAGACACAGCTATAATCCCCCTGCAGGACGTACTCTGTCTTAATGAAAAAGCAAGAATGAACGTACCCGGCGTTGCCGGAGGAAACTGGGAGTTCAGAATAGACGAAAATGCTTTAAACGACGGCTATGCCAACGGCTTAAGGCTTTTCTCAGAGCTTTATAACAGAAACAATATTCCTATTCCCGAATACGAAGACGAAAAGGAAGAATAAACACCGCAGTCAAAGCCTCAAAACTGCCCTTAAAAGCAATTTTGGGGTCTTGCTGTCTTAAAATAAAAAAATTTGCGGTAAGGGTATGATTGACAAAAGCGGTAAATAAAGGTATTATAAATACGGAAACATTAATGTATTTCATCGGGGGACTACGTCTTTCCCGTATATCAGGAGTTATTTTATGGATATATCTGTAATAATCGTAAACTATAACACAAAAAAGCTCTGCGAACAAACCGTAAAGGCGGTTCTTGACAATTTGGGAGATTTATCGGCGGAAATTATAATAGCAGACAATTCCTCTGTTAAGTCGGAGGTTTTCAGCTCAGACGACAGCCGTATAAAAGTGTTTTCGGGCCTGCCTAACAAGGGTTTCGGAACAGCCTCAAACTACGGAGCAAAAAAAGCCTCGGGAGATTACATATTGTTTTTAAATTCAGACACAGTTATGCAGCTCGGCACACTGCCGGCGGCTGTTTCATATATGAAGTCTCACCCGGAGACAGGCTGTTTGGGCATAAAAACCCTTTTAGAAGACGGCAGTTTCGACCACGGCTGTAAAAGGGGCTTTCCTACCCCTTTTAATTCATTCTGTTATTTTTTAAAGCTAGACAGGCTTTTTCCCAAAAACAAAGCCATAGGCGGCTACAGGCTTACCTATATCGATGAAAACGATACTGCCGAGGTGGAGTGTGTTTCGGGGGCTTTTATGCTTATGCCGAAGGAGGTATTTCGGGAAACAAAGGGATTTGACGAAGAAATATTTATGCACGGAGAAGACATAGACTTATGCTATAGAATAAGGCTGACAGGCAGAAAAATAGTTTACTTGGGAGATGTATATATGATACATCTCAAGGGGAGAAGTTCTCTTTACGAAAAAGGCAAAGAGAGTATAAAAAACTTCTATAATGGCATTACATATGTTTATGACAAATATTATACAGACAGTCACGGAAAAACAGGTACATTTTTGTTTCATTCAGTCATTAAACTAAAATATTATATAACCTTGTTAAGGCATTATATTTCGGGCGGAAAATGAAACGAAAATAATAAGGAAACGATGAGCAAAAGAAAGCGGTCGGCATTATGACAGGCATAAAAAGACTTATAAATTATTTAAAGAAAAACGGAATAAAAAATACAGCGGCAAAAGTCTTTGAATATATTACATACAGAAAAAAGGCAAGGCTGTATTCCGCAGAAAACACCCTTTCCGACGCTGAGCTTAAAGCTCAGCGGGAAAGGCGGTTTATGAGAGGGGTTAAGTTCAGCGTTGTTGTTCCTATGTATAATTCAAACCCCGATTTTTTAGAGGAGCTTATAAGGTCGGTTATTTCCCAAACCTACGTAAATTGGGAGCTTTTGTTAATTGACGGAAGTCCCTTAAGCTATACTTTAGGTGAAGAAACGGCTATGAAATATTTAAAAGAAGACAGCCGTATAAAATATCGCCGTCTCGGGGGCAATTTAGGCATATCGGGAAACACAAACCACGGAGTTTCGGCAAGCTCCGGAGAATATACAGTCTTTCTTGACCACGACGACCTTCTTCGCCGAGATGCCCTTTACAGAACAGCAGAGGCAATAGAAACCACAGGCGCCGATTTTCTCTATTCGGACGAACTGAATTTTTCGGAAACCCCCGAAAATATATCGGCAGTTACATTAAAGCCCGATTTCAGCAAATATACCCTGTTCGGTATAAACTATATAGGTCATATATGCGTTGTAAAAAAAGACCTGTTTTATAAGGTCGGCGGTCTTCGCAGTGAATATGACGGAAGTCAGGACTATGACCTTGTTTTAAGACTTTCGGAAAAGGCAAAAAAAATTTATCACCTGCCCTACGTGCTTTATTACTGGCGGATTCATTCTCAGTCTGTGGCCTCGGGAATAGAGGCTAAAGGCTACTGCCTTGAAAAAGCAAAAGATGCCATAAAAAAACACCTTGAAAGCTTGGAGATAAATGCCGAAATAAGTGATATAGCCGGTGCCGAATCGGCATACAGGCTTAAATTGGACTATGACAAAAAACAAAAAATAAGTCTTATAATATGCTTTGACAAAAGCATATGCTCTGACGAAAGTGAAAGACATTTTGAAGACTATATGTCGGAGATTTTTAATGTTACGGAAAAAATTAATGTTGAAATTATAACGGTTGGGGGCTATAATATATTTGACCGGATTTATAACATAAACTACCCCTATGAATACAGCTTTACTAAAATGGCAAATATAGGCGCAAGGGCAGCCAGAGGTGAGCTGCTTATGTTTATAGACGGAAGGGTTATTCCCAAAGAGGGCTGTCTGTCTGAGCTTGCCTCCTATTGTTCACTTGAAGATGTAGGCTGTGCAGGCGGAAAGCTTGTGGACAAGCGGGGCTTTATTTATTCCCTGGGCAGCAGACTCGACCCCGAAAAAATATTGGAGCCATATTTAAGTGGCTTACCGGGAAACAGCGTAGGCTATATGCGGCGGCTTAAAATCGCCGGCAACTGTACCTGTCTTTTCGGCGGCTTTATGATGGTTAAAAAGAAAGACTTTATAACCGTAGGCGGCTTTGACGAAATGATGGGAGTTATAAGCGGAGGAGCCGACCTGTGCCTAAGGCTTTTAAACAGGGGAAACAATATTGTAACGCCCTATGCCGAGGGAATAGTTACAGAAAAAATAAAAGAAGATTTCAGTGAATTTTACAGCTTAAACAAATATGCCGTTGAATCCGGTGATAAATATTTAAAAGTTCTGAACTGACGGCAGGAGCTGACAATATACATACAAAAGGAGATATAAAAAAATGAAAATAGGTTTTATAGGCTGCGGAAATATGGCTTCCGCTATTATAGGCGGACTTATTAAAAACGAGATTTTTAAACCCGAAGAAATTATTGCGGCGGATTCATATGAAGAAAGCCTTAAAAAAGCAAAGGAAAAATTCGGAGTTTTCGTAACGGGAGATAATACCGAATGTGTCAAGCTGGCGGAGGTTATAGTTCTTTCCGTAAAACCCCAATATTATAAGACTGTTATTGATGAAATAAAAGACTTTGTTTCCGTTGACAAATTAATTATAACCATTGCCTCGGGCAAAACCCTTTCGTGGCTTGAAGAATGTTTTGGAAAGCGTGTTAAAATCATAAGAACTATGCCAAATACACCTGCCCTTGTAGGAGAGGGAATGACAGGTGTCTGCAAAAACGAATACGTAACCGACAAGGATATGGAATATGCCCTTAAAATTCTTTCCATTTTCGGAAAGGCCGAAATTGTAAACGAAAGCGTTATGGACGCTGTTGTGGCTGTAAGCGGAAGTTCCCCTGCTTATGTCTTCATGCTTATAGAGGCTATGGCAGACGGCGCTGTTTCAGCCGGAATGGCAAGGGCAGCAGCCTATAAATTTGCCGCTCAGGCAGTCTTAGGCAGTGCAAAAATGGTTTTGGAAACGGGAAAACACCCCGGCGAGCTTAAAGATATGGTTTGTTCTCCGGCAGGAACCACCATAGGCGCTGTTAAGGTTTTGGAAGAAAAAGGTTTCAGAGGAGCCGTTATTGACGCAATGGAAAAATGCGTTGATATCTGCAAGGGTATGTAATTCGGTTCCGTATATATAAAAACTGATTGCTTTGTACTTATGCAGTACTTCGGCAATCGGTTCTTTCTTTATCATTTAATTTATTTTCAAAAGCTCCGTAAAAGCTCGCTCCAAAGCATCGTCATGTTCTACTGAACGGGCATAAAGGGCAAGATTTAAAGAATTTACCGTTTCGGTGTCTAATTTTACCGTTGCCGGAATTCCCGTTTTTGTTTGGAATGTGGCAAGGGCTCTCTTTGCGTCTCCGTCGCTTTCAACCTTATAGCCCAAATATCTGTATATATCTTTCATTTTTTCCGATTCTACCTCATCATTTTCGGAAACAAGATACATAGTTGAAATTTCTATATCCGGCTCTATACCTACACCGTTTATAACATTGCCGTTTCTCGTAAAATATTCAAGAGTTGTAAGCTTAAGCATACCCAAACTGGGAAGACTGGCTATTGTCTGAACAACCCCCTTTCCGTAGGTTTTTGTACCTACGGAAAAGCCTATTTCCGACTCTTTTACAGTGCTTGTTATAATCTCGGCGGCAGACGCCGTCATAGAGTTTGTCAAAACGGCAATTTCCTTAAAAGGTGTTTTTTTGAGATCCGAAAAAGTTTCTTCTATATTGCCCGTTTTGTCCTGTGTATACATAATTCTGCCTTCAGGGATAATCTGTTTGCAAATTTCAACAGCCTCTTCAACGATTCCTCCTGAATTTCCCCTTAAATCAAGTATGAGTTTGTCCATACCCTTGCGTCTTGCCCATGCTACGGCATCACTGAATTCCTGAGCTGTTCCGTTTCCTATAACCGTAATTTGAATATAGGCTATTTCGTCCCAGTCTGTTGTGGAATCAACGGCAAAAAGCTCGTCCATTTCTTTGTGAAAAACAGTGTTTATCTTAGTTGCCTCAAGGTTAAAACTTATGTCAAAGGTTTTGCTGTTTCTCAAAATAGTAAAGCTGTACTCCGGTGTTTCGACCTCGGTAAGCATAGCATCAACTTCGCTGTAGCTTTTATAAAGAGTACTTTCTCCGTTTATAACCGTTATTTTGTCGCCTGCCAAAAGCCCTGCCCTCTGAGCCGGGCTTTGTTCTATAAGCTCTGAAATTTGGGGGTAGTCTTCTGTTATTATAAAGGCAAACCCTGTAGCGTAAACCTCATTTGATACCCCTTTAAGGAAGGATTCATATTCGTCTGTAGTATAATATTCGGAATAATCGTCAAGACTGGAAACCATAGCATTTACGGCGACCTCAATAAGCTTTTCTATGTCAACATCTCCGCCCACATAGTTTTTTTCTATGTACTCGATAACTCCGGCGAGATAACCTCCGGCTGAAACATAATCGTCAAAATAAGTTGTTTCATCTTCGTCATCTCCCGTATCCGGCGACCCGTCTGCATCAATATCCAGTTCAGCCTCCTCATTTTCCTCGTCTTCCTCAGCCATACAAATATCTGCAGTTACAAAGGAAAGAGCAAGCAATAATGCAAAAAATACAGATAAATTTTTCTTCATATACTCACCCCTTTAAAACTTCCTTGTTTTTACATAAATAGTCAACAGCTGAGATAATTGTTAAAACCGCCGCCAAAATTATAATAACAACGCTTACCGCTTTCATAACCGCCGTATCAATATTTAACAGTAATATAATTATCATAGCCATCTGGCTTATTGTTTTAAGCTTTCCCCATTTTGAGGCTGCAATAACAACCCCTTTTTCAACCGCAAGAGTTCTGAAGCCGGGTATCATAAATTCTCTTGCTATAATAATAATAACTATAACCCCGGGAAGAGATATAACCGCATCTGGTATATCTATAAGGGCTATCATAGCCGAAGAACAAAGGAGCTTGTCAGCCAGAGGATCCATAAACTTGCCGAAATCAGTAACAAGGTTGTATTTTCGGGCGATATAGCCGTCAAGACAGTCTGTCAGAGAGGCAATTATAAATACTCCCAAGGCAAGATATCGGTTTAGCCCGACAGGCAGCCCCAATGGGCACAAAAGCAGTATCAAAAAAACGGGTATCAATATAATTCTGAATATAGTCAGTTTGTTGGGCAAATTCACCTTTATCAACTCCTTTTAAGTAAAATCAAAGTCGGCGTGACCCCTCTGCCGCCCTTCCGGCGGCACCTCCCCTTAAAAGGGAAGGCTTGCGAAACCGAGGCTTTCTCCTGTCAAATCATAGTCGGAAAATGAGGTTATAAGTACGTTTACATAATCTCCCGATAATAATTCATCATCGGATTTAAAGAAAACATAGCCGTCTATTTCATAACAGTCACGGTAACTTCTTCCTATATAGATATTGTCTTCTCCGCTTAAGCGGCCTTCAACAATAACTTTTAAGGTTTTGCCTATAAAGCTCTTGCAAATTCTGTTTGAAATTTCACACTGAAGTTCTAAAATTTCACGCTTTCTTCTTGCCTTTGTTTTATAGTGAACCTGATTCGGCATTTTTGCCGCCGGTGTTCCCTCTTCTCTTGAATATTCGAAAACTCCCAGCCTGTCAAAGGCGGCTTTTTCAATAAAGTCTTTAAGCTCCTTAAAGTTATCTTCCGTTTCACTCGGAAAACCCACAATTAAGGTTGTTCTTAAGCAAATATCAGGAATTGTTCTCCTTAATTTGTCTATAACCTCGAATAACTCCGCCTTGCGGCTTTTTCTTCCCATTTTCTTTAATATTTCATCACAAGCGTGTTGTATGGGCATATCCAAATAATGACAAACCTTGGGGTTTCGTGCCATTTCAAGAATAAGCTCATCTGTAATATTCTCGGGATAGGCATATAATATTCTTATCCAGACAATGTCTTCGATTTCCGAAAGCTTTTTAAGCAGTTCGGGAAGGCACTGTCTGCCGTAAAGATCCTTACCGTAAAGAGTCGTGTCCTGTGCAACAAGTATAAGCTCGGTAACACCCTTTTCGGCTAACATTTCCGCCTCTTCCACAAGGCTTTCCATCGTTCTGCTTCTGTATTTTCCCCTTAAGGAAGGAATAGTACAATAGATACAGTGTGCATCGCAGCCTTCGGCAATTTTAAGGTATGCATACCCTCCCAAAGTCGTCATCATTCTGAGCTTGGGAAGACTTTCGTCAAGCCTTGCGTTTTTATCGGTTATTTTAATAACCCTTTCCTGCCCCTGGGTTAAAGCCTTTATAACTTCTCCTATACTTCCGAAATCGGCTGTGCCCACAACGGCATCAACCTCCGGCAGCTGTTTAAATATTTCGTTTTTATATCTTTGAGCCATACAGCCCGTAACAATAATCGCCTTAAGACAGCCTGTTTCCTTATATTCCGCAACTCTGAGAATATTGTCTATAGCCTCTCTGTTGGCGTCCATAATGAAACCACAGCTGTTTACAATTATAATGTCGGTCTCTTCTTCATTTTCCGTTATGGTATAGCTCTCTTTGTTTATAAGCCCCAGCATAATCTCCGAATCTACAAGATTTTTGTCGCAGCCCAGTGAAATAAAAGATATTTTCATAACAACACCTTAGAATAAGCCCGTAATTTCGCCGTTTTCGTTTACGTCAATATTCTCGGCAGCGGGTCTTTTGGGAAGCCCCGGCATAGTCATAACATCTCCGGCAAGGCAAACCGCAAAGCCGGCGCCGGCGGAAATTGTTACACTCTTTATGCTTATTCTGAAATTCTCGGGTCTGCCTAAAAGAGCCGGATTATCCGAAAGGGAATATTGTGTTTTTGCAATACATACGGGAACATTTCCGAAACCTACAGCCTCTATTTTGGCTATATCCTTCTTTGCTTTAGGCAGGAAGTCAACTCCGTCTGCTCCGTAAATTTCTTTTGCTATAATTTCGATTTTCTCCGTTATGGGAAGGTCTGTATCGTAAAGAGGCGCAAAATTGCTTTCCTTTGTTTCAAGAACCTTTATAACCTTCTTGCCTAAGGCGATTCCGCCTTCGCCGCCCTTTGCCAAAACTTCGGAAACAGCAAAGTCGGCTCCCATTTCTTCACAGCGGTTTCTTATATATTCTGTTTCTTCAGCCGTGTCTGCCGTAAAAGCATTAAGGGTAACAACAACGGGAACACCGTATTTATGAAGGTTTTCAATATGCTTTTCAAGATTCACAAAGCCATTCTTAACTGCCTCAAGATTGGGTGTGCTTAAATCTGTTTTGGGAACACCGCCGTTATATTTAAGTGAGCGTACAGTTGCAACCAAAACAACGCAGTCCGGCTTAAGACCTGCAAATCGGCACTTTATATCAAAGAATTTTTCAGCTCCCAAGTCGGCGCCGAAACCTGCCTCTGTAATGGCAATTTCAGAAAGCCCCATAGCTATTTTTGTAGCCTTAACAGAGTTGCAGCCATGGGCAATATTTGCAAAGGGACCTCCGTGAATAACAGCCGGAGTATGCTCCAGTGTTTGAACAAGGTTGGGCTTTAAAGCGTCCTTAAGAAGGGCTGTCATAGCGCCATCCGCCTTAAGATCTCCTGCAGTAACAGGCTCACCGTCATAGTTATAGCCTACAATAATTTTTGAAAGTCTTGCCTTAAGATCGGGTATATCCTCTGCAAGACACATAATAGCCATAATTTCCGAAGCAACCGTAATCTGGAAACTGTCCTGTCTTACAACGCCGTCTGTTTTTGCCCCCAAGCCTACAACAATATTTCGAAGTGCTCTGTCGTTCATATCAAGGGCTCTTTTCCATGTTATTGTTTTGGGGTCAATTCTCAGTTCATTTCCCTGCTGAAGATGGTTGTCAAGCATAGCCGAAAGGAGATTGTTTGCCGTTGTCATAGCATGAATATCTCCCGTAAAATGAAGGTTTATATCCTCCATGGGAACAACCTGGGCATAACCGCCTCCGGCAGCTCCTCCCTTTATACCCATACAGGGACCCAGTGAAGGTTCTCTTAAAGCAACCATTGTCTTTTTGCCCAGCTTATTTAAACCTTGGGCAAGACCTATTGTTGTGGTTGTTTTTCCCTCACCGGCAGGGGTGGGGTTAATAGCCGTTACAAGAACAAGCTTTCCTTTTTTGCCGCTTTTTAAAACCTTATTGTAAAGCTTATCGGAAAGCTTTGCCTTATATTTTCCGTAAAACTCCAAATCATCGGAGTCTATGCCAAAATTCTCCGCAACTGTGTTAATAGGGTAAAGCTCCGCCTCCTGAGCGATTTGAATATCTGTTTTCATTTGCAATTTCCTCCTTATATATAATCTCTCTGTCTTTGGGAATACTCACGCCATTCTTCCTTGTCCATAAAAACAGCTCTTGGTTTTGAACCGTTTTCAGGGCCTATAATTCCTCTGTCTTCCAATTCATCGATTATTCTGGCAGCCCTGTTATAGCCTATTTGGAACTGTCTTTGAATTAAAGATGTAGAGGCTTTTTTGTTTTTAACAACATAGGCTATGACGTCATTTATAAGCTCGTCACTGCCCCTTGAACCTGTATGACCGCCGCCTATGCCTTCGCCGTCGCCTTCGGCTTTTTCTATACTTGCCATAACAGCTTTGTCATAATTGGGTTCTTCTGTTTTAACGCTGTCAACAATTTTCTTTATCTCCTCATTGCTTATAAGGGCACCCTGAACTCTCAGGCTGCGCTCCATTTCAACGGTTTTAAGAAGCATATCGCCCTTACCTATAAGCTTTTCGGCGCCGGATTCATCAAGAATAATTCTTGAGTTTATGGCTTGGGCTACCGAAAAGGCTATTCTTGAGGGAATGTTGCTCTTTATAACACCGGTAATAACGTCTGAAGAAGGTCTTTGAGTAGCAACAATCAGGTGAATACCTGCGGCTCTTGCCAGCTGTGTAAGCCTTTGTATATGACCTTCAACTTCCTTTTTTGCCACAAGCATAAGATCCGCTAGCTCGTCTATGATTATAACTATTTTATAGAGGGGCTTTTCCCCTTCTTTCTTCAAATATTCGTTATATTCGTCAAGATTTCTTACCCCGACATCGGCGCAAATCTGATATCTTCTCATCATCTCCGTACAAGCCCAGTTAAGGGCAGCTGATGCCTTATGAGGGTCGGTTACAACGGGAATCAGAAGATGGGGTATGCCGTTGTAAACATTAAGCTCAACCATTTTGGGGTCAACCATAATAAGCCTTACCTCGTCCGGTGTTGCCTTATATAAGATACAGTTTATAAGTGTATTTATACAGACGGACTTACCGGAATTTGTGGCTCCGGCAATAAGAAAATGAGGTGCCTTTGCAATATCCCTTACAATAACATTTCCGGCTACGTCCTTGCCCAAGCCGAAGGTCAGCTTTGACTTTGACGCCTGAAATTTCTTCGAGGCAACAACCTCCGAAAAATAAACAACCGAGGGGTTTTCATTGGGAATTTCTATGCCTACGGCGGTTTTCCCGGGGATAGGCGCCTCTATCATAATGTTTTTTGCCGCAAGACGCATAGCTAAATCCTTATCAAGATTTGCTATACTTTTAACCTTTGTTCCCACAGCCGGAACAAGCTCATAACGTGTAACCGTAGGACCTTGGCTTACCTCAACAACAGTTGCCTCAACACGAAAACTCCTCAACGTATCTTCCAATATATGGGAATTTCTTATAAGTTCCTCTTTGTTTCCGGGTTTGGAAAGATCGGGGTTTGTCTTTAAAAAGCTGAGCTTTGGATATTTATAGCCTGCTTTTTTCGTCTGTATTTTGCTTACCGTTGCTGCGTCGCCTTCTATAACCTTTACGCTGCTGTTTCGGGAATAGCTTTCTTCCGGTGTTCCCCACGGGGGAATATCCCTGCTGCTTTCCTTAAAACTCCGGTTTGCGGAAGGTTTCTCTTCCTTTTCTTCTTCTGAAAAGTCTTCCGGTTCTTCATGTTTTGAAAAATCCTCTTCGGAAGACTCTTCCGACTGTAAAGAATCCCTTTCCTTTTCTTCATATGAGCTTGAAGTCTTTTCTTCCGGTTCAAAATTATCCGAAACAGACTCTGTATAATCCGATTTTTCTGAGTTATCCTCTCGGGGTTCATCTTCACCCAAAAATTCAAGAGTTATAATATCGCTTGGCTTATCGTTTATAATTATGTTGGGTTTTTTGGTCTCTTTAGAAAGAGTATAACCGGGGGTTTTCGGTTTTCCCCTGTTAAAAACAGCTTTCTCCGAATTTCTTGTTTCTTCCGATCTGCTGAAAACAACTCTTTCGGGTTTTTCCGTCTCTTCCTCTTTGTAAAATTCATTTGAATTGTCATATTCTTTATATGAACTGCCGTCGGTATATACTTCCGGCTCTGTGTTTTCTTTTTTTCTTAAAAACTCGGGAACATAATCTGAGACTTGAATAGAATGAGAAGGTTTTTCCCTTTCCTTTTTAAGAAACTCGGGCATTGCGGAAGCCTCTTTTTCAACAGGTGGCAGCTTATATTTCGAAAGATCCTCTCCCGTATAGGCGCCCTTTGTAATTCTGTCGGACATTATATCGGGGCGAGCCTTTCTCTCCCCTCTGTCTTTGTTTTCCTTAAGATTTATAAATTTTGCGTCTTTATAGCTTTTTTCTTTTCTCAGCTTTTCGTAATAGTCTACATTTTCCTCCGGAGCGCTTATTACAGGCGCCTGGGGTTTCCGCCTGCTGCTGTTTCTTTTAACAGGCTGCGGCTTTGGTTCGGGTTTCGGCTCTTCATAGACTTCATATTCATCATAGCCGCCGTAGTCGTCATAATAATCATCATAACCGTCATATTCATCGTAATCATCATTATCATAATGATGATTACGTCTTTCCCTTTTCTCGGTATACATACCGCCCATAAGGGTTTCGGTTACAAAATTTGCAGTTCCCGAAAATATTTTAAAGACACTCTTTCCCGATATCAAAACAATCGAAGCTGCTGCAAGAGTTATAAAAATTATAACAGAACCTGCCTTTTTAAATATAACAAGACTTCCGCCGCCGAAAAATCCGCCTATAAGCCCTCCCCCTATATAATCAGAGTCGGTAAAACCGCCGAATATGGAATCAACCGTAAAAGCGTCTTCCGTCTCGTATAAAAGAATATGCAGAAGAGAAACCGCAACGCAGAACTGCATACAGCTTAAGATTATTTTATATTTCGAAGTGCTTTTGTCCTCCATTATAAAAAGCCCTGCCGCCGCAAGTATTACGGCAAAAGGGAGTATGTAAGCTCCCGTACCGAAAAAGCCCTTTAAAACATCAAGAACAATTCGGCCGAATATTGTGTCTGAGGCAAAAAATATGCTGAAAATAAGCAAAGCGGCAAAGCCTGCGGTTATTATACAGGCTGCTTCAAGAGCCGCCGGACTTAACTGTTTTTTGACCTTAATTTTCTGAGGCTTTTCCGTTGTTTCCGCTGCAGCCGTACTTTCCGCATTATTATTCTCTTTAGTCTTTGTTTTTGTATTTTTTGCGGCTGTTTTTTTCTTAGCCGTTCCGGTCTTTTTTGAGGTTTGTTTTTTCGCCGGAGCCTTCGCCGCTGTTTTTTTCTGTGCCACACTTATCACCCTGTCTTATAATTAACTCTAATTATAACATTTTTTACAAGTTTTGTATAGTTTATATTTATTAAAAATTAGAAAATCTGTTTTAGGTTCTATTCAAAAGACAAAACGGAACCGCTGCCGCCAATACACCACCGGTTCCGTATAATTACATTTTAACTTTCAAGCAGCTTAACACCTTCGTTAAGCCTTCTCAAAGATTCTTCTCTTCCCAAAAGAACACAAAGCTCCGTTGCACCGCAGGGGGTTGTGGGCTTCCCGGAGAGGGCTGTTCTTACGGGCCAAAGAATCTGACCGTTTTTAAGACCGTTTTCCTTTGCCGTACTTACCATAAGGGCATAAAGACTGTCATTATCCCAGTTTTCGGTTTTCTCCAAAACGGGAATTATAATTTTAAGAAAATCAAGAGAATTTTCAGTGTTTGTCTTCATTTTCTTATGAGTATATAAACTCTTGTCATATTCGGGCAGCTCATCTATAAAATCTATAAGCTCGGGAATATCATAAACCGTAGATATTCTGGATTTAACCATTTCAGCCACTGCCTTAAGGTCGATGCCCTCTGTTTTAACAGCTTTCCTTAAAACCGGTTCAGCCGTTTTATAAAAATCATCAAAGCTCTGAGCCTTGATATATTCGCTGTTCATCCACTTAAGCTTTTCGGGGTCGAAAATAGCCGGAGATTTTGAAATTCCCTTTACGTCAAAAATTTCAATAAGCTCGTATATAGAGAAAATTTCTCTGTTTACGGAAGGTGCCCAGCCCAAAAGAGTAATATAATTTACAATTGCCTCAGGCAGATATCCCTTTGCCACCAAATCCTGAAATGATGCGTCGCCGTTTCTCTTTGAAAGCTTTGTATGCTGATCCTTCATAACGGGAGCAACGTGGATATACGTGGGGATTTCCCAGCCGAAAGCCTCATAGAGAAGGTTATATTTGGGGGTTGACGAAAGATATTCGTTCCCTCTTATAACATGGGTAATGTTCATAAGGTGGTCGTCTATTACATTGGCAAAATTATAAGTGGGAAGTCCGTCTGACTTAATGAGAATTTGGTCTTCCATATCCTCGTTGTCAACAGTTACATCTCCGTAAACCTCATCATGAAAAGTGGTTTTGCCTTCTCTTATTTTCTGACGGATTACAAAGGGCACTCCCTTTTTAAGGTTTTCCTGTATTTCCTCCTCGGAAAGAGAAAGACAATGTCTGTCATATTTAACCCCTGTTTCTCCTTCTGCACGCAAGCTCTCAAGCCTTTCCTTAGTGCAGAAACAGTAATAAGCCTCGCCTTTTTCTACAAGCTCCAAAGCATACTTCATATAGTCATTCTTTCTTTCAGACTGAATATAAGGACCGTAGTCTCCCCCTACATCGGGTCCTTCGTCATGCTTAATTCCTGCTGTTTCGAGGGTTTTATAAATTATGTCAACTGCCCCTTCAACATACCTCTCCTGATCCGTATCTTCAATTCGGAGAATAAACTTTCCTCCGCTGTGTTTGGCAATAAAATATTCATATAATGCCGTTCTTAAATTTCCAATGTGCATATAGCCTGTAGGGCTGGGTGCAAATCTTGTTCTTATCATTTTTATAAAACTCCTTAATATTGATTAATAATAGTCATCTAAGTCAATGCTTGAAATTTGTTCCTTAACTGTTTTCATAGCCGCCTGTGCCTCTATAATTGTGTTTATTTCCTCATCATAGTTAAGCCACTGACCGCCGTTTACAGCCGCCTCCTGACGTTTTATGTTTACAACATAGTAAAGACTTGTCAGAGAGTAATCCATTATACCGTCTACAAGATAATACTGCTGAAGAATATCTCTTTCAAGCATAGCGTTGTTATACTGTGTGTTTATGTTGTCAATATATTCCTGATCCGCCTCTACGCTTTCCAAGACTTCTATACAGATATTCTTGGACTCTTCCATACTTTCCTGCAGCTCGGCAACATATTGATTTCTGTAGCCCTGGGCCTCATATCTTAAATAAAGAAACATTCCTACAGCCACACAGGCAAGTATAATAAGCAAAAAGCCGCTTAAGCTTATGTAATATTTAATCCTTGTTTTTTTTTCGTAATCTTTTTTAGCGGTTTTTCTGACGTCTTTTTCCGAATGTCTTTTGGAATTGTGTCTGCCGTCGGTTCTCCTTCTTTTGGGAGCCAAGTTTGTTTTTTCGTCCATACTGTTTTTTTCTCCTCCTTATAAAGTGCCTGTTTATATAATATCACCTGAGAAAAAT
>JAJQBF010000254.1 GCA_021203425.1 Clostridiales bacterium
ATTGATAACAATATTATAAAATACGAAAAATCTTACGTCAGCATGATTGTCAAAACCAAAGACAGGGACTTGTACAGAGAAAATCCTAAATCCGAGGTCAAAGCTAAAGCCAAGACCAAAGATAAAGGTGAAAAGAAAAACACTCCCGATATTATAGGCTTTGCCGGAGATATGGCTAAAAATGCGGTTGTTTCGGAAATAAAGAATACCGATGATGAAGGCATAAAAACCGTTTCTGCTGCTGTTATTACTGGAAAGGTTTTGACAACAGGAGCCGTTACAGCGGAGCTTTCCGTAAAGTCAAAGCAATCTGCACAAGCAAAAAAGTCAGTAGAATTGAGAAAATCTTCAAATGGCACGTCAAAGGCGACAACTTTCAAAACAACAAAAGGAGATTTTCGCCGTTCAGCTTCAAAGACCGCAAAACAGGCTGAGAAAGCAGCTGATTTTTCCTTTGCAGTTATGCCGACAGGAAAGACCCTTATGAAAGATACTGTCAGGCGGATAGGCACTATTACAAAAAATGCCTTAAATGAGGGAAAAACGGCAGTCAAAAACAGTATTATAAATGCTACCACCGCCAATGCCGACAACAGCCTTGCTATTTCTGCTGTCGATAAAGGTTTAAAAACTGTTGATACAGTTAAAACAACCGTTCGAGGTACAAAAGCAGTTGTTAAGACAGGTAAAAATACTGTTAAAGCCGGAAAAGGAGCAATTAAAACAGCAGCTTCTGCCCCTAAAAATATTTACAATGGTGCTGTGAAATTGAAAGAGTTGTCAAAAAAGCTTCACAAGGTGGCACAGATGAAAAGGAGCAAGCAGTTACAGCTTGTGGGCAAGGGCTTAGTCAATGTTGGAAGAATGGCGGTGAGTGCCGTAGTAAACCTTTTAGGTTCAATTATTGCTGCCGTAACAAGTTTCCTTTTTCCATTGCTTATCATAGCACTTGTGGTTTTTGTGATTGTTGCAGCGGTTGTGTCGCTGATACCTTCAATTTCATTAAAAGCCGACGATTATGTTTTAACGGCAACTTGGGAATATATTTCAGAAAAGGATGCCGACATTGAAATTGAGTACAAAGACAAGTACAATAGCTTTCCGCAAAACTCCCGGCATTATACTTTTATTGAAGTGAACAAATATTTTGTGGTCAACGGCTCTGAGGTGCTGTCAGACTGGAACAGATACCGCTTTTCCGTTGGGAGCAGCTTTCGACCCGATATAACATACTCTGAGATAAACAAGACCTCATACAAAACCAATATAGATGCTTTTTTAATATACCTCGATGCAAAGTATGAAGATTACAAACTTGACGATGTAAAAGCCGATATTGATAGCCTGTACAGTGAAGTTATGCGAGTGCAGTATGTCGACAATGAGGACGAGCCATCTGTAAAAATGGTTGGCGAAACACCTTACAGAGTTTTTAATCTGAATGTAAATCTCCACTATGAAGAATTGAAAACCTACATACAGAACAACAAGGATACGCTTTTTACAAGTGCGGAAAGGCAGAACTATGAATTGCTTGACGAGGTTGGGCAATATATGACGAAAATAGAATCGAGCAAGCCCATAGAAACGGACGATGAATCCATTGCCTGTCAAAAGCGTTATGGCTATTATGTTGACCCCGATACCAATGAGAAAAAATTTCACTCCGGCATAGACATAACGGTTTCACCGGGTACCAAAGTCATCAGCCCCATAAGCGGCAAAATTGATGCTATTGACGGTGATAAAATCGATATTTACAGCAAAAGCAGCAAGCGAATTGTTTCTATATCCAATGTTTCGGGCATAAGTGTCTCCGTCGGTGATACCGTTAAAAAAAGGTGCCGTTTTAGGCACTGTGGACAGCAGCGGCTACATTTGCCTTGAATACAAAATCAAAAAGACATTATCAGAGGTAAATTTGAACCCTTCATTTTACATAGACAATTTGATTTATACAAGCAATGCCGCAAGTTCAACTCTTTATGATGTGGCTATAGATTTGGACGATTATGCGATTTCAACCGAGCTGACAGGAACAGCGAGAGCCGTAGTTGAGACCGCCTTGCCTATGGTCGGCTCAACAGGCTATACAAACAGCTGTGCAAAAGCCGTATCAACGATTTACGAGATGGCGGGGCTTGGTTATCATGGCGGCAACGGCAACGATTTCAGCCGAGCGAATAAACTTTCGGTAACCGGCGGTCACGTCGATTATACGCAAATCCCACTTGGGGCATATATCGGGATAAAATATGGAACCGGAAATGCCGGCTATTTATACGGTCACGTTGCTGTTTATGTCGGAATTATAGACGGTGTACCTTCGGTTGTTCAGGGCGGCTCTGATGCTATAACAATTACATCGTTAGACCATTACTATGAGTATTTTGCGACAAACAACCCAAACTCCGCCTATGGCAATGACATTGGGTGGAATATCACGTCCACAAACGGCTCAGTCAGTCCCCTATATTTTGAAGGCACAGGCGAAGATTAAAGAAAGGAAAACACATATGGCAAAGAAAATATCAGCGTTTTTAATCGGCATACTCATAATTGTACTTTGGACGGCGGTTTTCGTTTACTGCTCAAAGGCGGTTAGAAGTAATTCGGAAACCAATGTTGAAATTTTAACTTATGAAGATGTTTCCGAAACAGTGACATCTGAAACAATTTCAGAGGAAACTACCCAAACAATAATCTATTATAATGAAAATATCCCCGAAAGTGTTTGGTCGGAACTGCAAGAGAAAACGGGACTCAGCGAAAAAGAATTATCAAATGAACTTAAAAAATATAAGTCTCTGAAAAATGCAAAATCATACTCTTGGGATAATTCAGAAGCTCCGTTGACTGATGAGCAGATTAAGGAAATCGAAGCGGAGCAGGCTTCAATCCTTGCAGAAATCAATGCCGCCGAAACAACCGAGGAACTTACGGAAACAACCACAGAAGAAATAATAACCAAAGCGGTGACGGAAGAAACTACTGAAAATATTGAAGAAACAACATCAGCAGAAGCTGAACAGAAAACGGTTTCCACCGATTTTTAAATACGAAAGGAGTTGATTATTAATAGACAAAACTAACACAGACAGATACTTATCGGAAATTGAGAAAACCGAGCAAAGAATTGAAAAACGTGAAAAGGAAGTTGCTGTGCTGAAAGAAAGACTCAAGGAACTTAAAGGGCTTGTTTTGCAGTCTGTTTTGGACAAAAACAATGTTTCTTTGCCTGAGCTTATAAAAACAATATTTGAATTATACTCAGACGTAGAAGAACTTCCGCTTCAAGATGAATATACGGAGGAAAAAGAAAATGGCAGATTTAAACCCACGTCATAACATTGAGGGCTATCCCGACCCTACGGCCTACAATGCCGTTATCAGACAGGAGATACAGCTTGAAAACAGGCATAAAAAGCTAATCGGGGTATTGAAATTTATTATAGCACAATGCGGATTTTCCCTTGAAGAAAGGATTATCCTCAAAGACAAAAATCGGGAAGAATATTTTATTAATTTTAAGGTGAAAGTCTTGTCAAACTTCGGCAAGCCTTCACCTTTTATAATTCGGAGGGAGTGATGTTAATAAAAAATAAACTGATATTTTTGATATTTTCGGCGGTTATAGGCTTTCTGTGCTTTTATGTCGGCGACAACGTAGGCTGTGCATACAGGCTTGCCGAGGGTGATATGTTGGAGAAGTTAAGCTATTTGGGTGAAAACTTTTCCGCTGTTATAATAACTGTTCATTTTTCTTTTGCGGCAAAAGATATTTTATGGGGGCTGGCGGCGGTTTGCTGTTGGGCATTATTTGTTCTGTACACTGTTTACGGCGGAAAAAATCTTCGACCCGGCGAGGAGCACGGCTCTGCAAGATGGGGAGATAAAACCGACTTAATTGCAAACAGGCTTATTGACAGAAAATATGAAAACAACATGCTTTTTACTAATACGGAGCGAATGAGCCTAAACACAAGGCAGACACTGAGAAATAATAATGCCCTGATTATCGGCGGTTCGGGTTCGGGCAAAACAAGGTTTTGGGTTAAGCCCAATATTCTTCAAATACACACATCTTTCGTGGTTACGGATCCCAAAGGCACACTGTTAAACGATGTGGGGCAAATGCTTGTCGACAATGGTTACAAGATAAAAGTATTTAACACTGTGGATTTTTCAAGGTCTATGAAATACAATCCGTTCAGTTTTATACGCTGTGAAGCCGATATAAAGGTTTTTGTTGACCTTTTTATTTCCGGCACAAAAGAAAAAGGCGAGCAGTCTGCCGACAAGTTTTGGGAGAACGCCGAGCGGCTTCTCTATATGGCACTTGCTGGCTATCTTTATTTTTTTCGCAGACCCGGAACATCGAAATTTTGCAGAACTGAGCCGCCTTATAAATCTTATGGAAGTAAGGGAAGATGACGAAAATTTCAAAAATGATGTGGATTATATGTTTGAGGAGATTGAACTCGGTTCTGTAGCATTTGCGGAAAAATATAATTTGGAAAAGCCTGCCGACGAAGATATAATTCCGTCCGAACCAAACAATTTTGCCGTTACTCAATATAGGAAGTACAAGCTTGCGGCGGGGGTTATAAAATATAGATAATATTTTGATATACAGCAAAATTTTGTGATAAACGATTGCTGTACGCCAAAATGTTATCTATTTTTATTTTACACCATTTTAAGGAGGAATGCAATATGGCAGCAAAAAAAAAGCAGGACGAACGCACGAAAAGTTATTCTTTACATATTTCTATTTACCAGCAAATTTTTTAAAGATTCATAATTGATTCGGGAGTGAGAAATTAACTGTGTAAATGGTTTTAACAACCAAGTTTTTGACAA
>JAJQBF010000092.1 GCA_021203425.1 Clostridiales bacterium
TTATGATGCTCGGTGTTCTTTCGGGATATTTTATTTTGGCGCCAGACCCCGAAATAATGACCGCCGAAAGAAATATTCCGGCAGAAGAGCTTGAGCCGGCAGCCGCACAGGCGGAAAAAATAGATTCAAATACAAAAATAATATATGAATATGTATATCTGGGCGGACATAAGGAGTACAGCGAAACCACAGCCCCGAAAAACTGGCAGGGCTTAACTCTGTCTGAGTTTAAGGAGATTTTTGACGGCTGGCAGATTAAGGAGTTTGGCTGTGAAGACGTAAAGCTTTCCAAAAATCTTAAGGTTTATTCTCCCAATCATTATGTTTTGGGGGTTTACAACGGCTATGTGGCAGTTTTCCGCAAAAGTGAATTTTCGGAGGATAAGGTTAAACATATAACCGAAACGCCGGTTTCTTCTCTGCCTGAGGGAGAACAGAACAGGCTTTCGGAAGGAATAGATTTCTACGGCGAAAGGGAGCTTATGAGAATTTTGGAGGACTACGAAAGTTAATCAAAACAATTATTCAAAATAACTTTGTTTTTGTGCAAAAACGCAACAGGGCTTAAAAGCCTTATGCAAACTGTTCAAAAAAAAATTAAAAATTTGTTAATCTTAGGTCACACGTAATTGCCGAATCTGTTATAATAATACTTGTGAAAACCCTTAAACATTTTCACACACAGTTTAAGACATCCCTCAATATGTTTAAGCTGTAAAACCCCATAAAAATACTTTCTCTTTATTGAAAAAGGATTGCCGCAAGGCAATCCTTTTCTCTTAGTGCACTCACCGAGTGCACGTTTTTTGTTTATTCTCCGATATATGCGTCTACAAGCTCATCACCGGCAACAGCCCTTACAGAATCGTAAACAGACTGTGATGCCTCTATCATTTCTTGTCTTAATTCATCTGAAACGGGAACTATTTCCGTTCCGCTTTCAACAATAGCGGCAATTTTTCCGTCTATTCTTTCATCAGACTGTTCTCTGGAATATTCAAGGGCGATTTCAGCCGCCTCGTCTATAACCGCCTGCTTTTCAGGTTCAAGAGAATTATAGAAATCTTGGCTTACGATAAGGGTTATAAGATGGGGCAGATGGTTTGTTTCAACAACATAATCCTGCTGTTCATAGAATTTTGAAGAAACAATATCTTCATAGGGGTTCTCCTGTGCATCGATTGTACCCTGTTGAAGACCTATATAAACTTCGCTGAATGTCATAGGGGTTGGGTTTGCGTTTATAGCCTTCCAGAAAGCAAGGTGGTAGGAGTTTTCCATTGTTCTTATTTTCTGACCCTTGAAGTCATCAAGACTTTCTATTTTTTTGTTTGTACTCATAACTCTGAACCCCTGGTCGGAAATTCCCAAAAGCTTAAGCCCTGCTTTTTCATAGAGTGGGTCTATTTTCTCTCTGAATTCCGGGTTGTCTACCGTTTCTCTTGTTTCCTCTATTGTTGAGAAAACACAGGGAAGGTCGAAAACGCAAAGCTCCGGTATGAAACTGACCTGAGGCGCCGTATTCTGAACAACAAAGGGAATACTTCCGTCCTGGGCGCACTCTATAAGCTCTCTGTCTCCCCCTAAGGTTGAGTTGGGATAAACCTGTATTTTCATTGTACCGCCGGAAAGGTTTGAAACCTCTTCAGCAAATTTTTCGGCATAAATCTGTGTTACGGTGTCTTCGGGGGAACTTGTTCCCAAAGGTCACGCATAACGCTGAACATCATCGTTTCCGCCGCAGGCCGCCAAAACTCCGGCGGATAATACGGCTGCCGTAAGTATAGTTATAATTCTTTTCATTTTATAATTCCCCCAATCATCTTATCAAAATAAGGCTTACAGCCGGAACATATGTTATTATCAAAAGGGCTATAAGGAAAAAGCCTATCATAGGCATAGCCTTCTTTGAAATTGTCATAACGGGAATCTTCGAAAGGGAGCTTGCCACAAAAAGATTTACTCCTATAGGCGGAGTAACAAAGCCTATGGCAAGGTTTACAACCATAATTACACCGAAATGAACAGGGTCTACCCCTATATTTGTTACCAAAGGAAGAAGAATCGGGGTAAGTATAAGTATGGCAGGGGTTGTATCCATAACCATTCCCACAAGAAGAAGGAAAATGTTTATGACTATAAGTATAAGGAATTTGTTTGAAAATGTGGAAAGAATCCATGCGCTTACAGCCTGTGATACCTGCATAAGGGTTAAAACTCTTGAGAATGCCATTGAAGCCGCAAGTATAAACAAAATAGGCGCATATGTTTTTAAGGAGTCAAGAAATACGCTTACAATTTCCGAAGGCTTAAGTGTTCTGTAGATTAAAACGCTTACTATAAGGGCATAAAATACGGAAATTACGGCTGCTTCGGTAGGGGAAGCGGCGCCCGAATATATACAGCCCAAAATTATAACAGGTGTTAAAACAGCAAAGAAACTTTCTTTGAAAACCTTCCAGAATCCCTTTTTCTTAAGCTCATTAACAACACTGTTAATTCTTTCTCTGTCTTCTCCGTTTTTCTTGCAGCAATAAAAGGCATAAACCATAAGAAGAACACTTATAAGAACACCGGGAATAATTCCGGCGATAAAAAGCTCGCTTACGCTTTCTCCCGAGGCGGTACCGTATACCGTACATAATGAAGGGTATGCTGGGAAGGATAATAACTCCAAGACCGCCGGCAACGGCAACAACGGCTGTTGAAAAGTCCTTGTCATAGCCTAAGCCCGTCAAAATGGGAATTGTCATAGAACCTACAGCCGCAACCGTAGCCGGACCCGAGCCTGAAATAGCGCCGAAAAACAAACAGGTAACTATAACCGCACAGGGCAGACCTGCCGTAAAATTTCCCAGAAAGTAGGAAAATACGTCAAAGAGCTTTTTTGAAATTCCGCCCCTTGCCATAATTGCCCCCGATAAAACGAACATAGGAACGGCAAGAAGGGGAAAACTGTCTATACCGCCCAGTATAGAACGTATAACGTATGTGCCGCCGGCAGTAAAGGAAGGGTCGAAAGCCCCCGGCAGAACCGTAGCTATAACCAGTGATATGCCTATGGGTATGGAAATAATAATACAAAGTAAAAATATAATAAAAACCAATAATGCCGACATAGTTAAGCCTCCTTATTTGTTCTGCCGTTTGTGAGCTTTTTAAGTTCACCGGCAAATCTCTGTAAAAATCTGAATATTACGAGTACAAAGCCTATAAGGGGCAAAACCTGAATGTAATACATAGGTATGCCGCAGGCAGGGCTTAACTGACCGCTTGCCGCTGCCTGTGTTAAATATGTATAGGCAAAGGGCAGAAGGTAAATAAAGAGCACAACGCAGACAGCGTCTCCCACAGCCTTTATTATATATTCCGCCTTAGCCGGCAGCATTGTTGTAAACTGGTCAACTCTTATGTTGATTTTTTTCTTAGTGCAGTAGGAAAGGCTTAAGAAAGCCGACCATATAAATAAATAACGTGTTATCTCTTCCGACCATGAAAGAGAGTTGCTTAAAACATAGCGTGAGAAAACCTGAATTCCCATAATTATTGTCATAGCCATAAGCATAACACAGAGAAGAGCCTCCTCCAGATGCTCATCGAGCCATTTTAAAATCCTCATAAAAAACCTCCGTAGTTTAAAATCCCAAAACCTGTTTAAGGAAGAGCTGATTTAAAGGAAATGAAAAATAATTTTACGGAAAAATACTGCGCTCCACGCATAAAGGAAAGCTTGATTTTATTGAAAAAAAGTTGCTTTTCTTTATAGCTCTTCCGCTTGATTTTTCCGCCGCTGACGCTAAAATTATTTTTCATCGTTAATTATTCAGCATCTCCTTTATAAAGCCTATGGGCATATCCTTTCCCGTCCACAGCTTAAAGGCGGCGGCTCCTTGGAAAATCATCATTCCCGTACCGTTTATATAACGGCAGCCTGCCTCCTCCGCAAGTTCAAGAGTGCGTGTTTTAGTGGGTGAATAGATTATATCCACAACAAATAAATCTTTCGGGAAGAAATCTTTTGAAGGAATATATGTCATGCCTTCCATAGGTTTCATTCCCACGCCTGTTGCGTTTACAAACATAAAGCCCGAGGCAATTTCACGTTTTAAGGTTTCTTTGTCCTCTAAGTGATAAAGTGTCGCCTTACAGTTTGTGTTTTCGTTTGTTTTTTTTACGGTTTTTCGCCGTTTGCCCAAAATTCGTCCTGTATGTTGAATATGGAAATTTCACTTGCCCCGTCAAGAGCCGCCTGAACGGCAATGGCTGTTCCTGCGCCGCCTGCTCCGGCAAGGGTGAACTTTTTGCCCTTTATGTCTATGCCCTTGTCTTTAAGCATTGACACAAAGCCTATTCCGTCTGTGTTGTGACCTTCTAAATGACCGTTTTTGTTTACTATTGTGTTGCAGGCTCCTATAAGCTTTGCCGCCGGCGAAAGCATATCAAGATATCTGCAAACTGCGCTTTTATTGGGCATGGACACATTACATCCTACCAGCTTAAGGGTACGTATTGCCTTAACTGCCTCTTCGATTTCGTTAAGCCCCACTTCAAAACACACATAAACCATATCAAGCCCCAGTTTTTCAAAGGCGGAGTTGTGCATAAGGGGCGAATTGGACTGTCTCGAAGGCATAGCCAGCAGACCCAATAATTCCGTATGTCCCGTTACTCTTTGTGACATTTTGACACCTCTTTGTATTAATTTAAGTTTTTTTACTTAAAAACCTTAAATATTATATCACATAATTATAGATTTGTCAGTCATTTTTTTGATTTTTTTTGTACAACTTTACAAGAACAGTTTTATAAT
>JAJQBF010000218.1 GCA_021203425.1 Clostridiales bacterium
GTATAATATATATAAACAAAAAATTTATACAGAAGGAGTTAATGATATGGCAGAGAAAAAATCAAAGGCTAAATTAGAAGATAATTTGGAAATGGGAAAAGAAAAGGCGCTTAAGGCTGCTCTTGTTTCAATAGAAAAAAATTTCGGCAAGGGAGCGGTTATGAAACTCGGTGAAAAAGCCGAAAATACAGGAATTCAGGTTGTTCCCACAGGCTCCCTGAGCCTTGACATTGCCTTAGGGGTAGGGGGAATTCCCAGAGGAAGAATCATAGAAATATACGGTCCCGAATCGGGCGGCAAGACTACAACTGCCCTTCATATGGTGGCTGAAGTTCAAAAAATGGGGGGAATTGCCGGTTTTATTGACGCAGAACACGCCCTTGATCCGGTTTATGCCAAGAAAATAGGGGTTGATATAAACGAACTTTACGTTTCCCAGCCCGATAACGGCGAGCAGGCTTTGGAAATTTGCGAAACTATGGTTCGTTCCGGCGCAATAGATATTATAGTTGTGGACTCTGTGGCGGCGCTTGTTCCCAAGGCGGAAATCGACGGAGAAATGGGCGATTCCCATATGGGCTTACAGGCAAGGCTTATGTCACAGGCTCTCAGAAAGCTGACGGGTGTTGCCGGGAAAAGCAACTGTATTGTTATATTCATAAACCAGCTGAGAGAAAAAATAGGTATTATGTTCGGAAACCCCGAAACAACCACAGGCGGCAGAGCCTTGAAGTTTTATTCTTCAATAAGAATAGACATAAGAAAATCCGATCCCATTAAAAACGGAACAGAAATTATAGGAAACAGAACAAGGGCAAAGGTTGTTAAAAATAAGGTTGCGCCGCCTTTTAAGGTTGCCGAGTTTGATATTATGTTCGGCGAGGGCATATCAAAAATAGGCGATATATTAGACCTTGCGGCGGAGTGCGACGTTGTTAAAAAGGGCGGCGCATGGTATTCCTATAAAGACGGAAAAATCGGTCAAGGCAGAGAAAATGCCAAGAAATATTTAAAGGAAAATCCGGAAATATGCGAAGAGATTGAAAATGCCGTAAGAGAACATTACGGAATACCCAAGACAGAGGTTAAATTCGGAGAGGAAACACAACAGGAGACAGTCGAAGAAAAGCCAAAAAAGACAAAAGCCAAAGCTAAAGTCGAAGAAACAGCCGCAGTCGCTGAAGAGGACACCTTTGATGAGGCTGACTTTGCGGAGCTTGACGCAGAAGTATGATTATAACAGATATACAACGGCAGAAAAACAATGAAAAACGCTTTTCTGTATATATTGACGGAAAATTTTCCTTCGGTGTAAGCGATATTGACTTGTTATATTATAAGCTTAAAACAGGCGATGAGCTTTCCGAGAGCAAATATAACGAAATTATAAACAACAATACCTACATAAAGGCAAGGGACACCGCCCTGAGATTTTTGGGATACAGAATGAGGAGTTGGCGTGAAATTGACGACAGACTTAAGCGAGGTGAATTTCCCGAGGATATCAGGGAAAGGGTAATTGCTTTTTTGGAGGAATACGGCTATATTGACGACAGAGCCTTCGCAAAAGCGTATATTGACGAAAAGAGGCGGCTTAAAGGTTACGGAGGAATAAGGCTTAAACAAGAATTATATCAAAAAGGCATAAGCCGTGAAATTATAGACGAACTTTCTGATGAACTTTCCGAAGACAACATAGAAACAATAAAAAAAGCCATAGACAAAAAGCTTAAAGGAAACACCGTAAGTGACAGAAAAGAACTTCAAAGGCTGTATGGTTATCTTATGAGAAAAGGTTTCTCTTATGAACAGTCAAAAGAGGCTCTTGAGGAATATACAAAAGAAACAGAAGATGAATGGGGTGAATGGTAGTGAACGAAAATATAAATGCACTTTTAAGAGAGTTTAAAAACTGCTGTGAATATGAAGACGATTTGGAAAAGGCAAAGGATTTAAACGAGAAAATCGTTTCATATTACAAAAGAAACGGGCTTACCGAGTCGGAAAATTTCGCCTGTCATATGTATAATTTGAGCCTTCTCTTCACAAATTATGATGATTTTTCTTCTGCCCTTAAACACGGCAAAACAGCCTTAAGCATCGTCCGTAAAACAGGTGATGAAAAGCTCAGCGCTAAATTTTCAGATAATTTGGGTATGATTTATTCCTGTTTGGGGGATAAGTCCACAGGGCTGTTTTGGTTTAAAAAGGGCTATAACCCGACGGTAAAAAATCCGGAATTGTTTTCGGAGGAGGAAATCTGCCGAATGGCAATGAATTTAGGCAGTGGTTATTATGAAAACGGTTCATATGCAAATGCTCTTAAATATCACAAGAAAGCGCTGAAACTTAAAAAAGAAAAGGATTTGGACTATGCCAACATTCTGAATTTAATAGGCTATGATTATGAGAAACTTCAAAACTACGATGAGGCGATAAATTATCTCAAAACGGGGCTTGATATTTTCGAAAAATATTGCTATGACGATGACGACGATTATATAGCAAATATAAGCTATATTGCAAATGTTTACAAAGATAACGGAGATTTCGAAAAGGCGCTGACCTCATATGAACGGGCGATATTTATGCTTAAAAAGGCAGGTTTGGGGGAGGAACCCTTTTTCGGAGAGCTTTTGAACAAAACAGCAGAGCTTTATTCTGAAACGGGAAATGACAAAAGAGCCCTTGAACTCAGAAATTCGGCTTTAGCTATTTTTGAAAAAAGAGTGGGAAACAAAAATTTATTTTATGCAAACTGTCTAAGAGAAATTGCCGATATTTATTACAGAAACTATATTTACGGCGAAGCAATTTCATTTCTTCAAAGAGCGCTTGACATAAAAAGCTCGATTATGTCGGTTGAAGATAAAGACTTTCTTGATGATTTTCTTCTTCTTGCCGAAATTTACGAAAAAAACGGTCAGATAAAAAGAGCCGTCGAGGTTTACGAATATCTTCTTGAGAATATTACCGTTAAAAATCCCAAATACAGGAGTATAATTTTCAAGCTTGCCGCAAAATTCAGACTGAACGAAAGCGGTGAAAAGCTTTTTGAACTTTATGATAAATATAAAAAAGCCGATCCTACAGCTACATTTGACGAATTTCTCGTTATGGCGGATATGGCGGCGGAAAAATAATATTTGCTTACAGGCAGTGTCTTCCCACAGAGGGGCGCTGCTTTTATAATTTTTATACAGGCACCAATCTGAGAAAGGAGCTATATAATTTAAGTAAAGGAGATAGTGATTTTAAGATGCATCAAAACGCTTTCAGGGAGGTGCTTTTTATGATTAACGGATTACCCCTGTCTTGTATACCTATGGGAGCAAGGGGAATCATATCGGCTGTTTCGGGAGACTTCAAAAACAAAGACAGACTTACTGAACTGGGCTTTACAAAAGATGCGGAGGTTATGGCTCTGCATAAAAGCCCTGCCGGAGATCCCGTTGCTTATTTTATAAAAGGGTCTGTTATGGCGCTGAGAAAAGAAGACGCCGACAATATATTTATAAAATTCAAGGAGGAATATTAGGTGTGCCGGCGGATTATTGCCCTTTGCGGAAACCCGAACACAGGAAAAAGCACGGTTTTTAATCTGCTGACGGGGCTTAAACAGCATACGGGAAACTGGAGCGGAAAAACCGTCGGTACGGCAAGGGGAACATTTAAGGATTTTGAAATTGTAGATCTGCCGGGAATGTATTCCCTTAAGGCTAAGTCGCCGGACGAAGAAAAAGCTGTTGAATTTTTACAAAACGGCGGAGCGGAGCTTGCAGTTATTATAACAGACGGAACCTGTATAGAGAGAAATCTTATTCTTGCTCTTCAAATTTCCGATATAACGGAAAAAACGGTTATATGTGTAAATATGATGGACGAAACCGCAAAAAAAGGCATAACGGTTGATATTGAAGGGCTTTCCCGTGAGCTTGGTGTAAAGGTTATACCTATGGCGGCAGGAAGAAGAGAGGGGCTGGGAGAGCTTGAAGAAACTCTTTGCGGCGGTATAGAAAAACGGAGTATAACAGGGCTGAGAGAAACGGAATATTACCTTCGCCGCTCAAAAGAGCTTTATGAAAGGTATGTAACGGCTGAAAAAGAGGCAGATGAATATTTTGACAGAAAAATAGCCAGAATTGTTTTGAATGATAAGCTGGGCATACCTGTAATTCTGCCTGTTTTTACCCTTATGCTGTGGATAACCGTCGTTGGGGCAAACTACCCCTCGGCGGCTTTAAGCAGGCTGTTTGATTTTTCGGGAAACAGGCTGCTTGAGCTGCTGACATATTTTCAGGTAAACGAAAGAATGACAGATCTCTGCGTAAACGGTGTTTTTATACTGTGGGGGAAATAGTGTCGGTTATGCTGCCGCCTATGGCAATTTTCTTTCCGCTTTTTACGTTTTTGGAGGATTTGGGCTTTTTGCCCAGAATTGCCTTTAATCTTGACAGACTTTTTAAACTTGCCGGCACAAACGGAAAACAGTCTCTTTGTATGTGTATGGGTATAGGCCGCAACGCCGCCGGAGTTATTTCCGCAAGAATAATAGAATCGCCTAAAGAAAGAAGAGCGGCTGTTTTGACAAATGTTTTTATGCCCTGTAACGGTCGGTTTCCTATTATAATTATGCTTTCGGTTATGTTCTTTACGGCAGGCAGATTTACAAGCCTTGTTTCGACTCTCAGCGTTTTGGGCGCCCTTGCCGCAGGCACAGCTCTGACTCTGGTTGTTACGAAAATTCTTATGAGGGGCGAAAAAACCTCTTTTATATTGGAACTGCCGCCTTACAGAAAGCCTAAAATAGGGCAGATAATAGTCAGAAGTGTAAAGGACAGAATTCTTTTTGTATTAAGCCGAGCCCTTATGGCAGCTGTTCCGGCAGGCATTATAATTTGGTTTCTTAAAAATTTTTTTGTAGGCGGAACCCCCCTCATAAGCTGTATATCAAATTTTTTTGACCCTTTTGGGCGGCTTATGGGGCTTGACGGCTGTATTTTGACAGGGTTTATACTGGGTATGCCGGCGAATGAAATTGTTTTGCCTCTTACGGCGGTTATGCACGGCGGAGAAGGGAGCATAGGCGAAATTTTAACAAACAACGGCTGGAACGTAAAAACCGCCCTCTGCACGATTCTCTTCTGTATATTTCATTTTCCCTGTACAACAACTCTGCTGACAATAAAAAAAGAAACGGGAAGTCTTAAAGATACGGTAATTGCTTTTTTACTGCCTACAGTCTGCGGTTTTTTAATTTGCTCCTGGGTAAATCTGTTTTTCGAAATATTAAAATATGATTAGAAATTTAAAAACAGGTTGACTTGGAGTAAGGTTTAAGTGATAGAGTTAAATAAATAACAAAAATAGGAGGCATGAATTATGACGATAAAGGAAGCAAGTAAAATATGCGGTATTTCTCCGGATACACTCCGTTATTATGAGAAGATGAAGGTTATTCCCGCTGTTGAAAGAAGTAAAAGCGGAATAAGAAACTATAAAGAGGAAGACCTGGGCTGGATTAAAAATGCAAAATGTATGAGAAAAGCGGGTTTTTCAATTGAGGCAATTGCAAAATATGTTGAGCTTTTTATGGAAGGGGACGAAACAATTTCAGACAGACTGGAACTTCTTAAGGAGCAAAGAGAAATTTTATACAGAAAGAGAGAAGAAATAGAGGAAACCCTTGTTCTTCTCGGTCATAAAATAAATATTTACGAAAATGCGGCGAAAACAGGAATGTTAGACTTTACAGGCAAAGACGAATAATAAAAACTCCCTTTTACAGCAAGTGTTTAAGGGAGTTTATTACGTTATTCACCGTCTTCAAAAAGAAGCTTAGGGTCGGCGGATTCATCATTATGGGTTAAATAAAATTCAAGATGTGAACCTAGAGCCGACTGAAAATCAGTAGGTTCTCCTATTTGGGCAATAATCTCACCTGCGTTTACAATGTCCCCTACAGCTACCGGGATATTTTCTCCCAGTTGGCTGTATGTAGACATCCAGCCGTTTCCGTGGTATAACAACGGAATTTCCGTTAATTTCGTCAAAGCCCGTTTCCGCTATGACTCCGTCTGCCGCTGCTGCTACAGATGTACCCGTTTCAGCTGCTATACAGATTGTGTCGTTCGTTCTGTACTGTTCCAGAGTTGCGTCGAAAACGGCAATTTCAGGGCTGTAATCCATAACGATTTGCCCTTCGACAGGCATAAGCATAGTCTGTGAATTTTCGTCAAATGAAAATAAATTATCTGCCGAAACCGTTTTGCCTGTTTGAGTTTCAGAAGAATTTTCGGTTTTTGTTGTTTTGCCGGTTGTCTTTTTTGTTTCGGGTTCGACTGTTTCAGCCGTGGCGGTTTCCGCTGTTTTAGCTGTTGCGGTTTCTGTCGGAGCCTCCGCTGTTTTTGCCGCTGTTGTTATTTCTGCCGCCTCTTCTTTATAGCTTTTATCCTTGCTGTTATTTACGGTCTCTTCGCTGTAGTTTTGGCTTTTTTCCGTTACGCTGTCATAAAGAGCCACACCTGTCGCCAAAACGACAACAAAGGCAACACAGGAGTAAACCGCCGCCGCATAGCCGTTTTTGCTGAAAAAAAATTTTGATTTTGTCTTTCACTAAAAACACCTCCGTACAAGTATTATTGACAGGGGTGCTGTTTAATATTCAATTAAAATTCGGTTTAATGATTTAATTTTTTAATTGTTTCAACAAATTCTTTATTATTTTTTGTTTTAGTCATAATATCGTTAAAATCGCTTGTTATTTCAAGAGAGGTTGCGTTTGAGGCAGACCGCCTTATAGAATAAACGCAGTCGAGTTCGTCCGGGCTTAAAAGCACTTCTTCACGTCTTGTACCGGATTTAAGTATGTCTATGGCAGGGAATACACGTCTTTCGGAAAGCTTTCTGTCAAGAACGATTTCCATATTGCCTGTTCCCTTAAATTCTTCATACACAATATCGTCCAGCTTACTGCCTGTTTCAACTAAAGCAGTCGCCAAAATAGTCAAACTTCCGCCTTCCCTTATATTTCTGGCGGCGCCGAAAAATTTCTTGGGCATATAAAGTGCCCCTGCGTCAAGTCCGCCGGAAAGGGCTCTGCCTCCGGGCTGAGCCGTTAAATTATAAGCTCTTGCAAGTCTGGTTATACTGTCTAAAAGAATAACCAGGTCTTTTCCCTGTTCCACAAGTCTTTTTGCACGTTCTAAAACCATCTCGGCCACCTTTTTATGGTGTTCGGGCTGTTCGTCAAAGGTTGAATAAATTACGTCAACATTTTCTCCCGAAATAGAATCCTGCATATCGGTAACTTCTTCGGGACGTTCGTCAATTAAAAGTACAATTATTTGAATTTCAGGGTAATTTGTTTTTATAGCATTGGCAATTTTCTTTATAAGTACGGTTTTGCCTGCTTTCGGCTGAGCAACTATCATACCTCGCTGCCCCTTGCCTATGGGTGAAATTAAATCTATTGTTCGTGTTGAAATATTGCTTGTATTTGTTTCTAACCTTAATTTTTCATTGGGATAAATAGGTGTTAAACTTTCAAAGCTCGGGCGGTGAATAACTGAAATGGGAGAATCACCGTTTACCGTATTAACATATATTATGGCGTTATATTTATCGCCTTCACGCTGAGGTCTTGTTATACCCTCAATATAATCACCTGTTTTAAGGCTAAATCGTTTAATTTGAACGGGAGTTATATAAACATCTTTACTTCCCGGCATATAATTTTCATTCCTCAAAAAGCCGTAGCCTTCGGGCATAACCTCTAAAACTCCGCCTTCTACAACCGTAGGTCTGGAATAGAGATATTTATTTTCCGAAACCTCATGGACGGGTTTTTCTTCCACGTTTGACTCTGTTGTTTCTTCTTGGGAAATTTGAGCTGTTTCCGTTTGATCCTCTTGGGTTTTCAGGGGCTCTTCCGACAGAGTTTCCTCTTTTACGGGTTCCTCTTCCGGCGCCGCCGTTTCGGTTTTAGGGGCGGTTTCAGTGTCGGAAATTTTCGTTTCACTTAAATTGTTTTCAGTCTCTTCGGAAACTGAAGGGTTTTTCCTCGGTCTTCCGACTTTTCGTTTTTTAGGTCTTTCTTCAAAGCTTACGGAAAGCCCGCCCGAATCGGACGAGCCTTCCAAAGTTTCTTTAATTTTTTCGATAAGCAGACCCTTCGGAAAAGTTGTTACGCTTTTAACCCCTATTTGCTTTCCGTAAGCACGAAGTTCCAAAAGCGCCATTTTTTCTAATTCCACAGGCAACCTCCTTATTCGTCAACATCAGGTATTAAAAGTTTATCACCGACTGTAAGAGCCGTACCCGACATATTATTTGCTTCCTGAATTAAATAATAAAGACTTGAATCTCCCAGCTCTTTTCCTGCGATTTTTGAAAGTGTATCGCCGGACTGAACTATGTAATAATTTCCGTCGCTGTTGTTGTCGCTGCTGTCTGAATCACTGTCTGAGCTTTCCGAAGAATCGGAGTCTGTGTCTGAGCTTGAACTTGTGTCTGTTGTTTCAGCTGTTTCACCTGACTGAGGATTTGTGAATTCGGCAAGCTTTGCGTTAAGCTGGTCAATATCGGAAGAATACTGTTCCACAAGATTGTCATATTTCGTGTTTGCTTCCTGAAGTTCTTTACTTAAGCTTCTGTTGTTAATGAAGAGAGCTGTCATTATAAGAAGAACGATTACGAGAATTATTGTAAGAGAAACGATTTTAAGGGAGAATTCAACTCCGCCGCCTGATTTTGAACGGCTTGAACGTTTCGGTTCAACGAATTCTTCTTCATCTTCGAAGTCGTCGTCATCATAGTCGTCATAATCATCATCGTATTCATCTTCATATTCATCATATTCATCGTACCCGTCTTCGTATTCATCATAAATATCGTCATTATTGGGGTTAGATCTTTTTTTCATTTTTTTTTCTGCCTTTCTTTTTGTTTTTGTTTTGCCTTTTTCCGTTTTGTCGGTTTCAGCCTCTGTTTTTTCATCAAAGGGCTTATTTCCGGCTGTTTCGGCGGTTTCCGTTTCACCGGTTTCCGCTTTTTCGGAAGATTTTAACCTGCTTGTTTTTTTCTCCTTTACCTTGCTGCTTTCCTCCTCCGGCGATGTTTCGGAGACGCCGCTTTTTTCTTCGGCGGCGGCTGCCCCTTCATCTGCTTTTTCTTTTGAAGATGAAAACTTTTTGTTTGGTTTTGCTCTTCGGCTCAGTGTTTTGACAGGCTTTTTCTCTTCCGTCTCGCTCTCCTCCTCTTCGGGTTCAGAGTTTTGGCTGAGCTGTTGGTCTACTTCGTTTAAAAAGTCTTCATGCTCCTGTTCTGATTTTTCGTCTCTGTTTCCGGAATAGAAGTTTTTTCCGTCGTCAGATGCATATTCTTCAAAAAGGCTTTTTACAATATCTTTGGTTTCGTCATCAACCCGATAACTGTAAGAGTCTTTTTTCTTTGTCTCATCGTTTTCACCGCTTGACTGCTGTCCGCCCCGTCTTCCGAGCGAACGTACTTTAGGGTTGCTCATATTTTAACCTCCGTATGTATTTTTTATTATAGAAAGAATATTTTGTAAAGGAAATAACGAATAATTTAAGACATTAAATTATAAAGAAAACGTTCACTGCATTAAATCATCATTTTCCTAAAATCACTTAAATATTAACACCGCTTATATCATTTTATTATTTAATAAGCCGATTGTCAAGGCTGATTGTTCAAATTTTCAAAAATTAATTTAATTTTTAAGAATTTTTATTGTATTTTAAGGCGGTATAAGGTAATTCTTCCGGACTTTTCAATATTTTGCCCATAGTCGGAGGTTTTGACCTTGTTAATATTGTTACGGCTCTGCCGTAATTTTAAACCGTTCAAATTCGGCTTTTGAGCCTTCTCCCGTACAGTACATTCCCACCATAGCGCCGGTAAAACGCTTGGGAAGTTCCACTCCCTCGTCGCTTAAATAGCTTGTGTCTTCTATTGTATATACAGAACGCCCGTTTATGAAAAGACTGCGTTTAAGCCCTTTTGTTATTATCTTGAATGTGAAACCGGTTCCAGATATTTCTTCTCTGCAGCTGAGTTTTTTGTTATAGCCTATCTTTTCCCAAACTTCAACATAGGTTTTTCCTTCTTCTTTTTTTATTCCGAAGGTAAAGAAACTGTTTTCGTCATAATAACAGGTAAGACCGCCGCTGCCGCCCTCCGCCGGATATATTTCTCCTTCAGCCTCTGCCGTAAAATCAAAGCTTTCCTGACGTCTTAAAAGAACACTTCCGCAGTCCGTTGAGTCAAGTTCTTCCTTTCCGCCCTTTATAATCAGCCTGCTGTTTTCGATTTTAAAGGTGTCTTCATTTCTGCCTCTTAGGCTGTACCATACCGAAGGAATTTCCTTTCCGTCAAAATCCTCGTCTGTGTTGTCTTTAAGGGTATGTTTTTTAAGGGGATATTTTGCAAAGGCGCTTGCTCCTCTGCCTTTGTTTATGATAGACCAACCACCGTCACCATCAGTGCCGGGTGTCCAGACAAGCTCGTCTAAACAGGTTTCTCTTCCCAAAACAGTATATTTTTCGTCAAGAAGTCTTCCGCAGAGATAAACTATAAACCATCTTCCGTCCGGTGTCATAACGGGCTTTCCATGACCGCAGCGTCGGATATAGGGGCTATGGAGTTCCTTATATGTCATTACGGGGTTAAAGGGGCAAGGCTCGTAAATTCCGTAAAGCTCTCTGCTTCTGGAAACGCTTATCATATGGTTTACACCGGTTCCCCCCTCTGCCTGGAAAAGATAATACCAGCCGTCTTTTTTAAGTATGTGGGGACCCTCAGAGGCTTTTTTGTTGTCGCCGTAATATAAAAGCGTAACGTCGGAAACCCTTTCCTTAGCGTCTTCGCTGAGCCTGAAAATACTTGCGCCTCTGTTAAGAACCATATAGCGGTTTCCGTCGTCATCGTTGAAAATCGAAGGGTCGATTCCGTCAACATCTATAAAAACAGGTTTGTCATACGGTCCTTCCGGTTTTTCGGAACTTGTTACCATTTGTCGCCTTACAAGCTTTTCATTGTCATTGTTTCTGTATGTGGCGCAGATATAAAATCTGCCCTTATAATATGAAATATCCGGCGCCCAATAGCCCCTTCCGCCGTCAAGACCTTCAAGCTCCGCCCAGTCCGGATTTGTTATTGCGTGCCCTATAACCTGCCAGTTTACCAAATCCTTAGAATGTGATATGGGAATACAGGGGAAGTAAACAAAGCTGGAGTTTACCATATAATAGTCTTCTCCCACTCTGACAATCGAAGGGTCGGGGAAGAAACCTCTCCTTATGGGGTTTTTATAGCCTTCTTCATATTTAAAGCCGCAGTATTCCTCGAAATATTTAACAATATCCTCTTTGCCAAGCTGTTTTGCATATTCAAAGGCAGTAATTCCGTCGATATCACAGGTTAGAGGAGAATGACCTACTCTTTCGACGTAATATTTACAGACTTCCAAATCTCCCCCTTCAACAGCATAGAAAAGAACAGATCTTTTCTTATCGTCAAGCATATTCAGTTTAGACATTGTTTTTTCAATCATAAACCTGTTTACCTCCAAGTTACCGTATTTTGCGGCATAGTAAACCGCCGTAAGACCCTGTTCCCTTTCATTGGGCAGCTGCGGGTTTTCACGTCTTGCTTTGTCAATCATATTTATGTCGTTGTTTAAGATGCCTTCAACAATTTTGTTCATTTGTATTTCACCTTTGTTTTTATGACTGTTACCGCATTTATATTTCGAATTTTCATCATAACCTGAACCTCAAAATCCTTCGGCGGCAGAACCTTCTCCCTTTCCTGTGTCTTTTCCGTCAGGCACTCTCTTTCTTCCGCCCTGTTTTCTGTCAAAACATTTTTTAAAAATCTAAAATGCCGGCAGCAATCGGGGCAGGAAAGCAAGTGGGAAATAAGCCTGCCGGTTTCTGCATCTGAGGATATTCCCTCTAGCTCCTTAAGCATTATTATTTCAGCTTCAAAGCAATCCATTTCCGATTCCCTCCTTTAAAAGATTTTCTTTAAGCAGCTTTCGCCCTCTGAAAATCCTGTTTTTTACTTTAGACATAGACTCGTTTGTTTTATCGGCTATTTCAAGATAGCTTAAGCCGTCTTTGTGATATAAAAGCAGCGGAACCCTGTAAATTTCCGGCAGTTCCTCTATGAGCTTAAAAAGCTCCCTGCTGCTTTCTTCCTTAACATATTTATCCTCGGGAGAACCTCCCCCGGAAATTCCGAATTCAATTTCGTCAATGGGCACAGTTTCCTGTTTTTTCCGTCTTCTCAAATCGATTATGTGGTTTGTTGTAATTCTGATTATCCAGGTGGAAAATTTATATTCGCTGTTATATTTGTCCAGATTTTTATATACCTTTATAAAAACCTCCTGAGCCGTATCATTTGCCTCGTCATAGTCTGCCGTCATTCTGTGTATAACGGCAAAAACAAGGTTTTTATATCTCTTTATAAGCTCTTCGAAATCGTCCTTGTTGCCTTTTAAAACAGACTGAACAACCTCATAATCGGTCATTTTTTCAATATCCCGTGTCATTTCTTCACCTGCCCTTACTATATACGTTTTTCATTACTTTTTTGTCTTATAAACCACACCACACAATACTATAAAAGCCCCGATTGCTGCGTGCTTGACGCACTCCCACAATCGGTCCGGTATTCACCGCTCCGGACTATCGTCCTACACTGCTCATACCGGGGAGGTTGTCTGATAGACAGCCATCTGTGCAAACCCTGTTTGCCCATATGTCTGTCTATCGACAACGCTTTTATAGTAAAAGGGCGATCTTAAAAACCGCCCTTTAGATTTATTATTTGTCTTGAAATTTAAGAGTAATATTATACCTGTCGGCGGCCGCTTTGGTATTTTTAAAAACAGCCCTTGCCGCTCCTACTTCGGCTTTGGGGTTCATTAAAGCCGGGCTGTAGTGTGTAAGCCACAGTTCCTTTACTTCTCCATCTGCCGCAAGCTTTGCCGCTTCCGAAAAAAGCATATGCTTTTTCTCCGTTACCTTTTCAAGTTTTTCTCCGTCGCCGTACATTCCTTCACATATAAACAGATCCGCTCCTCTTATAAAATCGGGGATTTCTTCAGTAGGGCGGGTATCTGTTGTATAACAGACCTTGAGCCCTTTTCTGTCAGGACCTAAAACCATATCGCTTGTAAGAACCCTGCCTTCGTCTGTTATAACCCTGCCTTCTTTTTGAAGTTTTGACCAATATTTAAGGGGAATATCGTTTTCCTTTGCCCTTTCGGGAGAAAATCGGCCTTTTCTGAAAAGCTCAAAGGAATAGCCGTAACAGGGTACTCTGTGATTCAGCTTTAAAGCCTTTATATTAAGACCGCAAAGTTCCGTTTCAAATCTGTCTCCTTCGATTTCAACAAGTTCGATTTCAAAGGGAAGAACGGGTGCTATAACCCTTAAGCCCCTGACAACAGCCCTAAGCCCTTTGGGACCTATAATTTTAAGCGGCTCTGTCCTTCCGGAATTTCCTATCATAAGGAGCATACCCGGCAGACCGGAAACATGGTCGGCATGAAAATGGGTTATAAGAATAACATCTATATTTATAAAACCCCAGCCCATAAGCTTTGCCGTTACCTGTGTACCCTCGCCGCAGTCAAGAAGAATCATTCTTCCGTTAAGCCTTACAAGAAGTGAAGTAAGCCACCTGTTCGGCAGAGGCATCATTCCCCCTGTTCCCAAAAGCGCTATATCTAACATCAGAATATACCGAATTTCTTTTTCTTCTTAGGCTCGTCAACAACTTCCTGAACGGGCTTGTTTGTAAGCTCCGGTTTCTTTGCGCCTAAAATATCGTCTTTTCTGATGGGGATTGTTATGCTCTTGTTTGTGCCGAATTCTACCATAAATTCATCGGTATAAATATTAACAACCTTGCCGTATAAGCCGCCCGAGGTTATAACCCAGTCGCCCAGCTGAATACTCTCTTTTACAGCCTGTTTTTCCTGTTCACGCTTTTTATTGGGGCGAACAGCAAAAAAGTAGAAAAGAAGAATAAGACCGATAATATAAATTACCCAAAACATAGGGCTGAAACCGCCCGAACCGGACGAGCCTGATGAGGCAGCCTGTGTAGCAGCCTCCGCCGCCGAGGCAGCACTGTCAGCTGCAGAAGAAAGACTTCCGTTAAGTCCTTCACTTAATAACGTAAGTATCATTTGTTTTCACTCCAGTCTTTAAACTTAAATCTATCCAGTTTATTATATCTCACAAGCTCTTTTCCGTCAAGTGATTTATTCATCGGTTTGTCAGGTAATTATATAAAATTTTAGCGGCTTCGCCGTTTGTAAGGAGGGTTTCGCCGTTAAAACAGTCTTTGTCATCGCCCTTCATATAGCCAAGGCCGTAACACAGGGCAACGGCTGCTTTGTAATTTTCGTCTATTTCGTCCTTATAATATGAAACATCGAATATTTCAGGTACATCTAAAAGTCTTTTGTCGACTAAGCCTGCAAGTATTTCGGCTGTTTCATATCTTGTAAGATTTTCGCCGTAATATTTGCCTTCAAGTTCACTGAATTCACAGCCCCGTTCCGTTTTTGTTCCTCTGATTTTAAAGAAAACGGCAAAATCATCTATTGCCATAGGCTCATTAGGCTTAAATTCGTCTCTGTCGATATAATAACCGTTATTGTAAAGCAGCTTTATAATATCTTCGTATTTATAGCCTTCAATGTCAATATAGCCTTCAAAATCTTCCTCTTCTTCATAAGGATTTCCCTTATAATTCACTCTGTTTCCGTATTTGTCAAGGTAAACTCTGTCTATGTAATAGTTAAAAACATAAGCCAAGCCTATTCCCGTTTCGGTGTTTACATATGTGAGAACAGGAGGAAGGGTTTCAAACATTTTGTCATAACCCGTATCTATATCAATGGCGCCTTCAGTATCTGCAAAGTTAACATTTTTATGCCATGTGCAGTTATAATAATCAAAGCTGCTATAGGTGTCAAAGGATATATTTATGTAATTATCTCTGTATTCTATTCCGTTTACCACTCTTATATAGTTAAACTCATAGCTGTAAGCCCCTGTTTCATCGTCTTCATATGCATTGTATTCGAGTTTTACCTCGTCGGCTTTGCCGACAGAAAAGGTATTTAAAATTCTTTCCGCAGTTTCAAGCATTTTGTCATAATCGAGGCTGGGTTTTTCTTCGCCTTTCTTAAGATACAGCACTGAGTTGGCATCACAATAATATGTAATCTCACCTGTGGAGGCGTCAACATAGACACTTATATCCGTATTGTCATTATCTATATGTATCAGCCATACGTATTCCCCTGTGCTTTCCTTCCACAAATTAGAATACATATTTGTTTTATCTTTAATCTGCACTTCCCGTTCAAGCAGGGCAAGAGCCTCTTCGGAGGTCAAAAGCTCTTCTTTCTCCTCCATTGCGGAAATTTCAGCCTCAGTCAGCTTATAGTCTTCCTCTTTTTCATCTGCCGTTTCTTCGGCAAGGTCATAGCTTGCGGAAGATGCGCCGCCGCTTCCTCCGAACGAACCTTCATAGCCGTAGGCTATGCTTTCTCCCGTAAAGGCATCTACCTTATATGAGGTTATATCCCTAACAAAAAAACAGGGAAAGGCAATATACATTTTTTCTTTGGAATCGAAATAGCCGGGATATTCAAAGCCGAATGTACAGTATTCTCTGTAATTATCGTGAGCCTCTTCGGCGGAAATAATGTTTTCCGGTGTCGGATAGTCATAATTAAAGGGACAAGACAAAGGCGCAGCATAATAGATCACTTTGCCGGTGATTTTCGATACGTATACATAAAAATATGCATCTTCCACGGGGATATCATTTACGGTATACTGATATGAAACATTATGGGAACGGAAGGCTGACGCATTTTTAACCTTGTTAAACCTTACATTTTCTCTGTATTCTTCGGGAATAACAAGGCTTAAAAAGCTGTCAGCAGCTGCTTTTGCCTCTTCCGAGGTTAATGCGCCCAGACCTGAATTTTCATTTTCATCTGATATGTCATATTGGTGTATATATTTATTTCCGTCAATATAGGTTCTTACGGTTGAGCTTGTTTCGGTGTTTTTCCAAAACAAATTATAGACTGTTTCACCACTGTCTTCGTCTTTTGAATATGAATAGTGGAATTCATCATATTCAGATCCTATTTTAAACAGCTTTTTGGTGTAGACTATAAGCTCCGAAACCTCGTCTGAACCGGAAACCCCGGACGAAGAACTGCCATCTGAGGTTTCGTCCGCAATTTCTCCTTCAACAGCCAAATCTGCCGAAACTGCATCATCAGCCGAAACAGGCACTGTCTGAAGTGCAATAAAACCGCACATTACCGCACTTAATAATCTTTTCTTCATTTTAATTTTCTCCTTTCTTAGGCTCCCCCTTTGGTTCCCCTTAAAAGGGGGAGCAGTCACACGATAGTGTGACTGAGGGGTACTTGCGGCACCTCTTACATACTTTACACCTGATTATTTTGTCAGTTTGCTATGGCAAAGTAAACAAGTACTACAATACCCAAAACAATTCTGTAATAGCCGAATGCTTTAAAATCAGTTCCCCTTATATAGCTTAACAGGAACTTTATAGCCAAAATCGAAACAGCAAAGGCGGAAACCATTCCCACAATAAGTATAACAGCCTCAGCCCCCGTAAAGGCAAGACCGAATTTCACAAGTTTCAAAAGACTTGCGCCGAACATAATCGGTATAGCCAAAAAGAATGAGAATTCAGCGGCAACCGACCTTGAACAGCCTATTAAAAGTCCTCCGATTATTGTAGAGCCGGAACGTGACGTTCCGGGGACAAGAGCCAAAACCTGAAACAGACCTATTATAAAGGCTGTTGACAACGGAAGGCTTTCAAAACTTCTGAATTTAGCCCGTCTGCCTTTGTTGAAGTTTTCAACAATTATAAATATAACACCGTAAATTATCAGCATAAGAGCAACAACTGTTGAATTATAAAGATATGCATCCAGCAGATCGTCAAAAAGCAGACCTATAACCGCCGCAGGAAGACAGGCGATTATTACTTTTGCCCATAAAACATAGGTGTCGGTTTTTTCGCTTTTCGTCTTTCGGGGAGAAAAGGGATTCAGCTTGTCGAAAAATACAACCACAACCGCCAAAATAGCCCCAAGCTGAATTACAACATCAAACATTTCACAAAATTCCTCTGTCATATTCAGCTTTATAACCTCCTGAGCCAAAATCAGATGTCCCGTTGAGCTTATGGGCAGCCACTCCGTTATGCCCTCTATAATTCCCAAAATAAGAGTTTTGATAATTTCAGTAAACATAGCTTTACCTCTCTGTTTAATTTTATTTTCGGATATACCCTGTTTCCCTACAGGAACAGAGCCGAATAACCGTTACTTAGATTATAACAGTTTGACGGTTTAAAGTAAATATTTTATTTACTTTTAAATCAAAAAATGATATACTTAAAAAGAACTTTGCGAAAATGAAATAAACATTTTAAGGAGGGACGGAAATAAATGAAAAAATTTTTATCAATGCTGCTGACGGGAACATTTTTATTTACAGCGGCGCTCCCCGGCAATGTTTTTGCCGAGGATTATCTCACAAGAGAAGAGGTCTGCGAAATTATTGTTGATGCTGCCGACGACTACAACCCCGGTGTTGCAGCGGCAGATGTCTTAAAAGGCGACGGAGAGGGAAACACCTACGGTGACAGAGAGGCTACAAAGCTGGAGACATTTATAATGCTTGACAGAGCCTTCGGAACCTATCCGGAGCTTTCGGGCGCAAACCTTATAATGAATAACACAGACGCTGTTTATACCGACATACCCGACTGGGCTAAAGCTGAAATGTCACAGGTTTTGGCTGCAGGAATTGCAGACGGCACAGACAGCACAACCTTCGGTGTAAACGAAAAGGTGACGGAAACAGACCTTGAAAAATATTTAAAGCGTGTTTATGCGGTTTTCGGTACTAATTTAAAAGATGATTTTTACTCTGCCGTAAACGGTGATGTTCTTAACAGCTTATCAATAGAAACAGGCCGCTCGGGAAACGGCAGACTTTATGAGGCAATTGACAATAACTGGGAAAAACTCTTTTATGTTATGGCCGACTGTATTATTGGCAGCTCGGAAAAAGGCTCAAAGGAAGATAAAATAAAAAATTATTACACGAATTATATCGATATGGCTGCAAGAAGCGCTATGACAACAGAGGTTGTGGGTGAATATTTGGACGATATTGAAAATATGGAAACTATAGCTGATTTTCAGACCTTCAATGAGAAAATATTCGAAGATTTGGGCGTTTCGATTATAAATTTCGGCGCAACAGCAGACAGTATGGACAGCAACGTCTATATTGCTTATTTTGCCTATCCTACGCCGAATCTGTCAAAAGAAGCTTATACGGGAGAAAATGATGTTTTCAAAAACGCATATATAAAATATTTGAATACAATTCTTACTCTTTCGGGCGACAGTGAAGAAAAGGCGGCAGCCGAAACAGAGCTTTATTTTGAAACGGAAAGCAAAATTGCTCTTAAAACCTTTGACACATCAGAGCTTTATGATTTGGAAAAAACCTATAATATTTATACTGTTTCAGAGCTTGACGAAATTTATGATGAACTTGACATTCAGGCTGTTTATGAAATGTCTCAGCTTACCCATCTTGACAAAATTCTTGTGACTCAGCCGGCGGCAATGGAAGAGGCTGCTGATTTGTTTACACAGGAGCGTATAGACGACCTTAAAAACTACTGCAGGGTAAGTATGATTGACTATATTGCCGGTTATATGGGACAGGAATATATAGACGCCGAGAATGTCTATGATATGGAAAGCCTCGGTACAGTGGGAAGCACATCTGTTTCGAGTGATGCCATTACAAGCGTAAACAACGTTTTTTCCGACTATATAGGAGAAATGTACGGAGATTTGTATTGTACTGACGAAATAACGTCAGAGGTTAAGGAAATGGCGGAAGAAATTGTCGAAATATACAGAGAAAGAATAGACAGCGCCGATTGGATGAGCGAGGAAACAAAGGCAAATGCAAAACACAAGCTGGACACTATGACAATAAACATAGGCGAGTCGGAAAAATATAATGATTATTATGCAGATGCCGATATAAAGAGCAGCGAAGAAGGGGGAAGTTACTTCCAAAATATGACAGAGCTTATAAAGGCGAGCAATAGGGCAGTTGTTGAAGAGTCAAAAAGTGCCGTAGACAAAACCCAGTGGACTGTTGCGCCCCAAACGGTAAATGCTTGCTACAGCCCTATTCAAAACGGAATTTATGTGCCTATTGCCTTTCTTCAGGAGCCTATTTACAGCATAGATTATTCATATGAAGAGAAACTGGGAAAAATAGGCGCAATAATAGGACACGAAATTTCCCACGCTTTTGACAGTTCAGGCTCACAATATGACGAAAAGGGAAACGCTGCGGATTGGTGGACGGCGGAAGACAAGGCGAAATTCAACGAGCTTTGCAGCGCAATAATCTCAGCTTATGACGATGAGGAATGGTGTACGGGAATACCTGTTGACGGAGAACTTACACTTACGGAAAATATCGCCGATTTGGCAGGGGTTTCCGTTGCTCTCGATTTGGCAGAAAGAACCGACGATTTTGATTATGACATTTTCTTCAGGTCATATGCCGATTATTTTACTTCGGTATATACAAGAGAAACATCTGCTTATTTGTCACAGTCAGACAGTCACTCTCCCGACAGAGTAAGAGTAAACAGAGTAATTCAAAACACCGATAAATTTTACTCAACCTACGGAATAAAAGAAACCGACGGAATGTATGTTGCCGAGGATAAAAGAATAAGCATCTGGTAGCAGACGGCAGCATTTCAGCCGGTAAAAGACTTTTCTTCGAAAATCAAAAATCAAAAAAATAATCAAGGGGCTGTGAAAAAATTGAAAATTCAATCTTTTCACAGCCCCTTTGTTTTATTAAAGAGCACGGGTTACCTTATTGGAACGGAGACATCTCATACAGATATGGATAGACTTGATAGTCCCGTTGTCATTGATTTTAATCTTCTTTACGTTGGGTTTCCAGCTTCTCTTAGCTCTTCTTGAAACCTGGCTACGGCTGATGCTTATTCTTCTGCCGTTGCTTATCTTTTTATCACAAATATCACATTTTGCCATGATAACACCTCCTAACCGTATTACGAAATCACTTTACCCATTATAACAGACAATTTCTTTAAATGCAAGCATTTTTTAACGAAATTTTTCAAAAATTAAACAACAGTAAATTCCCAAAGTAAATTCCACAGTGGAATTAGAAGTGGAAGTTACCTTG